>JALSTC010000323.1 GCA_026983935.1 Ardenticatenia bacterium | reverse complement strand
GCAGTCCTTATGTTTGCTCGAACAGGTTGGTATTCAGTACGTAGATGGTGGCTCGGCTTTGCTCGGGCTGCGAACTGCTGCGGCAGGCAAAACGGATCACATCAAGGACACTTGGCACGTCCGATTCATTCACCCCGACAATCAGGGTCACACTGCCGCGGCGAAAAAAGCCCCCGGTGCTGCTCATTCGAGTGACAGAATACTGGTGTGCCACCAGCGCATCGGTGATATGGTTGGCATCTGCTCTACTGACGACGGCTAGAACGATCTTTCTTGATTCTTGCATGATCTAAATCTGTTCGTATTGTTCAACATCCAGCACAAAAATCGTTGCGCCGCCAACGGTGACTTCGACATAAGCGCCGACGGTCAGCGGCTGTTCTGCCGAATGGGGGGCGAGCGGCAGCATTCGGCTGCGGCGCTGGCAAACTTTGCGCAGCAGGCTGATCAGGGACTGTACCTGGCTGTCCTCCACGCCGCAAAACAGCGTGGTGTTCCCCTGGCGAAAGAATCCGCCTGTTGAGGCGATCCGCGTCACACGGTAGCCCGCGTCTGTGATCGCCTCCACCACGTCATCAGCATCGAGGTCCTGCACAATAGCAATCACCAGCTTCATGGGCTGTCGTCTCCTTCATCCGGGCGTTTTTCCAATTGTACACCGGTACTTTGTGCCCTAAAAGTGGATTTTCTTCAGACCCCGCCCGGCAGTGCCAGCGCCGCAGGTAGAAAATCCTGCTCCCGGCGCGTCAGTGCTTGTGCACTATTTACGCATCGCATATGCGACTGAATACAAGGAGAAGTACTCGTATGGATTATCCCATGCACCCGGAGCTGAGGCCCGGCAGCAAATTCCCGAACTTCGAACTGCCCGATCACAATGGCGAGATGCAGAAGCTTTCAGGACTGCTGCGCGGCTTCCCCGGCGTGCTGATCTTCTCGCGGGGTTATTTTTGCCCCAAAGATCGCCGCCAGCTCACAAATTACGTCACCCATCTACAGCCGGAGTTCCGGGTGAACTACTGCCACATGATCACCGTGTCCGTGGATGACAAATACACCACGCAGGAAGTGCGGGACGGGCTGGGCGCGGACTGGACGTTCCTGTCCGATCCGGAGCGTCGGCTGCTCCATGAACTGCAGATGGTAGATAGAACCGATCCCCTGCATGGCGAAATCTACATCCCATACACGTTCATCCTGGATAGAGATCGCACGATCTACAAGATTTATAACGGCTGGTGGTTCCTGGGTCGGCCGACGGCGGAGGAAATCCGCATGGATCTCCGCGCATTGATGCAGCAGCGCCAGGACTGGGTCTACAGCGATCCGGCCTGAGGCACTCAGGGTAGTTGAATCTCCAGCCAGGTTGTGCGGTTGGGGTACACATAGATGCGGTCGCGGTAGAGTGCTGTGCCGCCTGACCGGATGGACAGCTCGTAGTAGTCGGCGGGCAGGTCACCCAGCACGAAATTCTCCTGGAAGGTGTCGTCCGGATTGACCGACCTATCGCCGTAGCTGAAGGCCGAGCGGCGGAATTCCGGGTCGGTGGCCGAGATGACATTCAGTGTCACATCGAAGAGCGGGCTGCCGTTGATATCGGTGATGCGCCCGGCCAGTGTGCCGTAGCCGCGATAGGGCCGTATCCAGAGTTCGGGGTTGCGGGTGCTGCCATAATCGTGTGGATCGCCCACGCGAATCTCAAAGTGCAGGTGTGGCCCCAGTGCCACACCCGCCGACCCGACAAGGCCGATCTCATCGCCCTGTGTGACCCGCTGCCCGGTGGTGACTTCCACCGCTGCGAGGTGACCGTAAAGTGAAAAGACCGGCTGCCCGGTATCCGGTGTGACAAAATCGTGCTGGATGACAATGACATTGCCGTAAAAATTCGGCGTCGGCCCGAAGATGCTGCCGATGTCTTCTCCGGCGTAATACACCGTGCCATCCTGTGCGGCCAGCACCGGCGTGCCCGTGGCATTGACCAGATCGATGCCGTGATGCACCTGCAGCCGTCCACCGTTTGTCCCGCCGTAGGGATAGTTGCGGGCGGCCCATGTGGTATTACCGTAGGGAATGGGACGGGCGAACCAGTAATGGTCGGGGATGGTCAGCGCCTGGTCGAGCGGCGGCGGTGTCCATGTGGCCTCCCCTTCGGCTGCGCTGGCGACACGAGTCGGCACGATCACCGTAGGCGGGGTGGGGGAAGGGTGCGGCGTATTGGTGAAGACCCGGAACGGTGTACGGCTGGGCGTGAAGGTGGCCGTTGGTGAGGGCGTGACGGTCGGGGTCTGCGTGGGCGTTTCCGTTGGTGTGTCAGTTGGGCCGACGGTGGGTACAGGGGTGAAGGTCTTGGTCGGGATGCTGGCCAGGTAGACCCGTGTCAGCTCCTCCGCCGAAATCGGTGTCCCCTGCGTGGCCTGCCCGCCGCATCCTGCCAGCAGCAGCGCGACGATCCCGGCCAGTAAAACCGCCGGCCAGCTAAAACGATAACCAGTCAATTCGCATCCTCATCAATCCGGCTCACCATGCCTGCAGGCCTGAACCGCGCTAAATGCGCAGATCGGCCCGTTCTGCTGCGGCTGCCAGCAGTTTACCGCTCAATGCCCGCGCTTCCATCACGATCGCGTCAATATCCCGTGTATACTGCGCGGCAGTTTCGACGTCGTCCATACCTGCCACGTTGATCCGCACATTGAGTGCCGCGATCTCAATGGCAGCCAGCGCCATATGGATGCCCGCCATGGCGTCAGTGACGGCATTCAGGTTGCCCTGCGTGGCTACCTGCCCGGCCAGCTTCATGGCTTCCAGCGCCGTCTGTGCGACGCGCAGGGGCACATCCGATGCACCCTGCATTGCTTTCTGAATGGCTTCGGCCCGTCCGGGGTCGTCCTTGGGCAATCTGTAGGCGGCCATGACGGCGTTGAACGCTTCCACATCATCGCGAACTGCCGCTATCAATGTTAGACGCAGTTTTTCCGCCTGGGTGGCAGCAGCGGCCATCGTTTCTTCCACATCGGCATAACGCTTCCTGCCAATTGTGAGCCGCGCGACCATTTCTGCCAGCGCGCCTGCCAGGGCACCCGCCGCTGCTGCCACAGCACCGCCGCCGGGCGCGGCAGTGCCTGCTGCGACGGCTTCCACAAATGC
>JALSTC010000322.1 GCA_026983935.1 Ardenticatenia bacterium | reverse complement strand
GCTGGTCGTTTCAATGCGCAGGCTGGGCAGGCTGATGCTGAGTCCCCGGCTGCCGTACCGTGCCCCGATCTCCTGGACAAGTTCCCTCACATGGCGGTAATCCGATGAGGACAGGCTGAGCAGCCCGATCTCCTCAAAGCCGGTGTTCTGAACGATGGCCTCCACCGCCTCCATGACTTCTGCCACCGATCGCTCGCGCACCGGGCGCGTGACCATACCCGCGTGGCAAAAGCGACAGCCGCGCGTACAGCCGCGCATGATTTCGATCGGCGCGCGGTTATGCACAGTGTCCACGTTGGGCACCAGAAAACGGGTCACCGGCGGCGGCAGAACAGGCACAATGCGCTTGCGGACAAAAGGTGGTGTTTCTGGCGTATTGGGTACGACCGCTTTGATCGTACCCGATGGATGGTACGTCACATCATAGAAGCGCGGCACATATACCCCTTCGATGCCCGCCAGTGCTTTGAGCTGCGCCTCACGCGGCGCATCTTTGAGATCCATCAACACACGGGCAATATCAATGATGACTTCCTCGCCCTCACCAATGGCGAAAGCATCAATGAAATCAGTCATCGGCTCCGGGTTATAGCAGGCATGGCCACCAGCAATGACCAGCGGGTAAGACGAATCACGCTCCTCTGCCAGCAGCGGCATACCTGCCAGATCGAGCAGACTGAGCACATTGGTATAAAGCTGCTCATAGGGCAGACTGATTCCCAGCAGATCGAAGTCGCGAATCGGGTGTTTACTTTCCAGGCTGTAGAGGGGGATGCCCTCACGCCGCATCAGCGCTTCCATGTCCACCCAGGGGCTGAACACCCGCTCGGCAAGCATATCCGGCTGGCGGTTCACGATGTCATACAGGATCATCAATCCCAGATTGGACATACCCAGATCGTAGATGTCCGGGAAAGCCAGCGCGACATGAAGCCGGGTGTCCTCCCAGTCTTTCACCACACTGTTGTACTCGCCGCCCACATACCGCCCCGGCTTCGCCACATTCAACAGAACACGGTCTAGAGTGCGCTCGATCTGCTCAGGGGTCATCATAGACGCCGCCTTCATAATTTTGATGATAAATCAGAGCTAAATCAGATTATAACGACCTGATCAGATAGTGTAAAGGAGCATTCACAGCCATATATTGGTCTATCAATGACCGGTGCAGAGCTGCTCACCGGGCGTGTCGGGGTGTGTTTCGGTGGTTGGGCACGTCGTGTAAAATAAAAACGTGGAGAATCTGCACCGGTCATGCAGGAATAGGATTGTAGAGGATGCCTATGCATTTCAACACTTTTTCCATCGTCGCCTATGATCCGGATGAACAGGCCTGGGGCGTGGCCGTGGCAAGCAAATTCCTGGCTGCTGGGGCGGTGGTAAGCTGGGCACAAGCCGGCGCAGGCGCAGTTGCCACGCAGGCATTTGCCAGGGTAGGCTTTGGCCCTGACGGCCTGGCCATGATGGCACAGGGCAAGAGTGCCGCAGAAACGCTGGAGACGCTGCTGGCAAACGACCCAGGGCGGGCACATCGCCAGGTAGGGATCGTGGATTCGCGGGGTGGTGCGGCGGCTTATACTGGCGAAGAATGCTTTGACTGGGCCGGGCATCGCATCGGCGAAGGTTTCACCTGTCAGGGAAACATCCTCACCGGGCCGGAAACACTGGATGCTATGGCCGAAGCATTCACTAACTCGCAGGGGGAGCTGGCCGACCGTCTGGTCGAGGCGCTCCTCGCCGGAGATACCGTCGGCGGCGACAGACGCGGCAAGCAGGCGGCGGCGGTGCTGGTCGTCCGGCCCGGCGGCGGCTACGGCGGCGACAACGACCGCTACCTCGATCTGCGCGTGGATGACGACCCCGATCCTGTCCACAGGCTCAAAGCACTGGTAGCCACCCACCACGTATTCTTCGGGGAAACCCGTCCGGAAGATCTGCTCACAATTGACGAAGCCATCGCCCGCGAGCTGCAGGCCCTGCTGCACCGGGAAGGTTACTACGATGGCCCGGTCAATGGAATCTGGGATGAGGCCTCCAAGCAGGCATTCTGGGCACTGGTCGGCAACGAGAATCTGGAGGAACGGTGGGGCATTGATGAACACCCCGACCAGATCGATCGTGTTGCTCTGGACTACCTGCGCAGCCGATTCGGACTTACCGGTTAGGATTGCCCATTCGCCAGCCTATCAGTACAATCAATGTATGAGTAGTTTACTAAACAAAATCAATACGCTGCTCCGTTCGCGTATTGAGGCTTTTCTGGCAGATGATCTGGGGTTGTCCGCTGGTCAGCAGCGCGGTGTGCTGGCGGCGGGTCGTCTTGGTACGCACATTGATCGGGAGATCGCTGCCCTCCGCAAACACATTGACGAAGCGATTACTTACGAGGAAACGCTTCAGGCGGAGATCGACGCCCTGCGGCAGGAGGCTGCAGGCCAGAGCCGCCGGGCAGACAAGGCCCTGCTGCATCAGGATGAAGCCACCGCCCGTCGCGCGCTTGCAGAGATGACCACCCTGGAACGAAAGGCGGCGCTCCTGGAGGCTGATCTGCACCAGCATCGCCGCAGCACAGCCACCTTGATCGAACGTGTGAACGTGCTGGAAGGGCTGGTTGCAGAAGCACGCAGCCAGCAAGAATCAGAAACCGGGGAGGCGTCGTCTCATTCTGGCAGCCCCACCCTGGATGCTGTATTACAAACAACGCGCCAGGAAATTGAAATGCTGGATGATACAGAAGAAAATCAGGAGGCGACACGTCACGGGGCCGCCGCGCAGGCGGCAGCGCCCCTGAGCGAAGACGACGATCTGGCAGTCCGGCGCATGCGTCTGGCACGGCACGATTCCGCAGAGGAGTAATGCTCTATGACCGCATATATCCTGACGGTTGACGACGATCTGCAAATGCTGGACATTCTGGCAAATACGTTGCTTCGCCAGGGCTATGAAGTAGACCAGGCTTCATCTGGCGAGGAAGCTCTCAAGCGAATCAGCGCCCGCCGTCCCGATCTGCTTGTTCTGGATGTCGGGATGCCCGGCATGGATGGCCTGACGGTTTGCCGACGGCTGCGAGAAGACCCGCGTTACGTGACGCTGCCAGTCCTTTTCCTCACCGCGCATTCCCGACCTCAGGACATCGTTAACGGGCTGGACGCTGGAGGG
>JALSTC010000321.1 GCA_026983935.1 Ardenticatenia bacterium | reverse complement strand
GGGCGGAAGGTATGTGCGCGACTCCTCAGCCAGACGACCAGCGCCCACATTCCCCCCGCCGCCAGCAGGCCAAGCTGGGCGTACATGCGGGTTTCCTGCGCGTAATAGATGGCGAAGGTGTTAACCGCCAGCAGCAGCGCCGCGATCAGGCCTGCGTTCGGGCCGAAGAGCCGCCTGCCCAGAGCATAGATCACGGCGACGGTCAGGATGCTTTCCAGCGCGGAGAGCGCCCGCAGCGCGAACTCGCTCTCGCCTGCCAGCTTTGTCCAGCCCGCCAGCAGGATATAGTAGCCCGGCGGGTGGATGTCCGCCGCCGCATTGGTGAGGATCGCGGACAGCGACCGCCGGGCCATGACGATGCTCGCGCCCTCATCGTTCCAGAGCGACTGCGTACCCAATTGGTGAAAGCGCAGCCCCGCCGCCAGCAGAATCACGGCGATGATGGCGATCGCCTGAAGCAGGCGTGCGTGCTGCCGGATGCTGACCATACGCCAGGATGCCTCCGTTTGTTGATTCAGGGCGTGTTTTTACCAGGGAATGACTGGATGTACAATGCCCTTTCTGATTTCGTCCACGCCATCTGCGTGCAGACTACAAAGGAGCATACCATGACTGTCGAGCATCTCCGCATCCTGTGTGACTACAACTACTGGGCACATCGCCAGGTGTGGGACTGCATCATGCAGTTGGATGAAGAGCAGTTCACCCGCGATCTGGCTTTTTCGCACGGCTCGGTGTATGAGCAGGTGGTGCATGTGGTGGCGGTGGAGCGGCTGTGGCTGTCGCGGCTGAATGGCATATCGCCAAAGACGTGGTGGACGGCCTCCGATCTGCCGACCCGCGAGGTGATCCGCGCCCGTTGGGATGAGGTGGAGGCGGACGTGCGGGCTTATGTGGACGGCCTGCGCGACTCCGATCTCGATGAAGTGATCGAATACCGCCGATCAACCGGCCAGCCCCGGCGCAATACCCGCTGGGAAATCCTGGCCCACATGTTCAACCACGGCACGGATCACCGGGCGCAGATCATGGCGATGATGGCCCAACTGGGCGGCCCGACGGTTGAGCAGGATTTGCTGTTCTATACCCGCCAGCGGCGGGCATAAGGGTTATGTGTGTCCGGCCTCTGGTGGGAGTGTCTGGTCGTCGTGCTCGGCCTCGATCTGGTAGATGGACTCCGGTGGACCGATGACGATCAGCGTCTCACCGGGCCGGATTTTCCGCTCCGGGCCGGGATTGATCGTGAACTCGCCGTCCGGCTTCTGGATGGCGAGGATGGTCAGGTTGCGGACCTGGCGCAGATCGCACGTGCCCAGCGTTTGCCCGGCCAGGGGGGAGCCGGGCCGGATGTGAATCTCGCCGATGTCCATGTCCATCTGCGTGACGTCGAAAATGTGGTTGAGGAAGTCATGCACTGCCGGGCGCATCAGCGCCAGCGCGACCCGGTGACCGCCGATGTCATAGGGACTGACGACACGGTCCGCCCCGGCACGGTGCAGCTTTTTCTCGGTGGTCGCATGGGTGGCGCGGGTGACGATGAACAGATCGGGGTTGAGGCCGCGTGCCGTCAGCACCGCCAGCACGTTGTCCGCGTCGGTATCCAGCGCGGCGACGAAACCCCTGGCCCGCTCGATCCCGGCTTCAAGCTGCACGTCGTCCTGCGTGGCGTCGCCGAGCACATAGGGGATATTTTCTTCCAGGAAGAGCGCGGCCATTTCCGGCTGCGCCTCGATAACGACGAAGGATTCATTGCGGGCGCGCAGGTCGCGGATGATCTGCTGCCCCATGCGGCCATAGCCGCAGACCACATAATGATTGTTCATCGTGAGCAAGAGCTTCTCCAGTCTGCGCTGACGGACGGAAAACCATAGCCGCTCGCCCAGCACTACCTCAACGGCGTTGCTGATGGCGCTGGTTGCCGCGCCGACGCCGAACACGATCAGGCCGATGGTGAAAAGTCGCCCGGCATTGGACAGCGGCTTGACCTCGCCGAAGCCGACCGTGGTGATCGTGATCACGGTCATATAAAGTGCCTCGACCATGCCCATATCTTCCAGCAGGATATAACCGATCGTGCCGCCCAGCACCAGCAGCAGCAGGATCAGCACTGAAAGCTGGGTGCGGCGTAAAGGGCTGCTGAGCGTGACGCGAAGGCGGCGGGTCAGATTGGCGAGTGCCCGGGGGCGTGTCTTGGAGGACAACGGCTTTGTCTTCCTGGGTGCGTTATCGAGTCTGGTTTATGGATACGGGTGTGCGGCGATGTAGTCGCGCATGGCATCATAGAGCGGCAGCGGCGTGAAATCCGGCTCGACCAGGCGGAAGTAGTACCAGCTCTGATCGCGGATGTCATCCGATGCCCGCTTGAAGTACCACAGGTTGATCACCCCGATCCAGGGCCATTCCTGTGCCGCCCGCTCATAGGCCAGCGGCACCCAGCGGGCCTGCTGCGCCGCTGTGACCTGCCCGTAGTTATAGCGCCCGATGATGTCCGGGACTTCGTCCGGCCCCGGCACGGGATTCCAGTTCATCTCGCTGATCCAGATCGGCTTGTCGGCATCTCCGTTGTGGATCATGATGTCCCGAATCCACAGGTGGCGGGCGTAGTTGATGCGGAACGGCGAGAGGCGGCGGTCGGTCGGGCCGCTGTTGAGACCGTAGCCGTTGACCGCCAGCACGTCGAAGCAGTCCCCGGCCCCCGCGTCGTACATGCGCTGCAGGAAGATCAGGTCGCTCATGTTGCGCCCGTCAAGCGACACCGTCGGCGCAAGCGCCCCGCTGATAACCACAATCGCCGGGTCAACGGCTTTGAGCGCGTCGTAGGTGCGGCACAGCAGTTCGGTGTTCCCTTCCGGGTCTACCGGCTGCTCGCCCCATTCGGGGTAGATGTTCGGCTCGTTCCAGACCTGATAGTAATGGATGCGGCCCCGGTAGCGTTCGGCGACGGTCACGGCGAAATTCACGAAGTCGTCCAGATCATCCGGCGGGGCGAACGTCCCCCGTGCATTGCCGTCGGCACGGCTCCAGGGGGGCGGGTTGCTCAGCCGCGCCTGGATTTCCAGTCCGTACTGTTCCGCCAGTTCGACGATGTTGTCGTATTTGTCCCAGGCGTTCCGCACGGGATCGTTGCGCCGGTCTTCGAAGTCGCCGCGCTCGTGAATCTC
>JALSTC010000320.1 GCA_026983935.1 Ardenticatenia bacterium | reverse complement strand
CCTGGCATTGACCCGGACGATCTTGCCGAGTTAAACCGATCGTTCGTCCGTGTGGGGGCGCAGCGATCTGGCACAACGGCCGGGATGGGACTGGGGCTGTTCATTGCCCGTTCAGTGGCGGAGCACCATGGAGGGGCACTCGTTGTGGAGAGCGAACCCGGGGTTGGCAGCACCTTTTCCCTGCGGCTGCCGGTCAGGGTTGTATGATGTCTCGCGATGACGGCCCTGTTTCTGTCCGGCTGCTGTATCTGGCCGCCTTTGCAGGCGGAATGACAACGCTCGGTATTGAGATTGCCATGTCGCGTCTGATAGGCGCGGTTCTCGGCACTTCCGACATCGTCTGGGCGGCGGTGATCACGCTGGTGCTGATCTACTTGACGGGTGGCTATTTCCTTGGAGGGCGCTGGGCGGATCGTTCCCCTTCAACCCGGACGTTCTTTCAACTGCTGGCATGGACCGCATTTACTGCCGGGCTACTGCCGGTACTGGCCCGTCCGCTGATGCGGGCGATGGCAGCCGCGTTCTTCCTCGCAAGCCTGGATATTGTCGTGCTGGGCATTGCAGGGCTGACGGTGGCTGTCTTGTTTGCCGTACCTGTGACGCTGCTAGGTTGTGTGTCGCCATTTGTGATCCGGCTGGCGATTGCGGATACACGCTTTGCCGGGGATACGGCGGGACGGGTCTATGCCTTTTCTACGCTGGGCGGCATTCTGGGGGCGTTCGGGCCGGTGCTAATTTTGATTCCGGCAGTGGGAACGGCATGGACATTTGTCTTTTTTGCCGGGCTGCTGCTGAGCGCTGCCCTGCTGGGGCTGTACCGGGTGTCGCCGCGTGATGCGCTGCGCTATAGCTGGATGCCGCCGGTGTTGGCACTGGCGTTATTCTGGGGCGTACACGGGCCTGTCAAACCGCCGCCGCCCGGCACATCACTGCTGTATGAGGCAGAGACACCCTATAACTACGTGCAGGTGGTTGAAGTCACTGATGGAACCGTCGCCCGGCAGCCAATTGGCACGCGGCTGCTGCTCCTGAATGAGGGGCAGGGCGTGCATTCGGTCTACCACCCGGACACCATCCGGACGGGGGCGACCTGGGACATGTTTCTGGCCGCACCGTATTTTGCCTCTCCTGCCGTTGCGCCGGAGAGCATTGACCGTGTGGCGATCATCGGTCTGGCAGGGGGGACGATTGCCCGGCAGTACACGGCGGTCTACGGCCCTATTGCCATTGATGGCATAGAGATCGATCCCGGGATTGTGGAAGCCGGGCGGCGCTACTTTGGCATGACAATGCCCAACCTCAATGTGATCGTGGATGACGGGCGGTATGCGCTGTCGCGGCTCCAGGGCGATTACGATCTGGTGGCCATTGATGCTTACCGCGTGCCCTATATCCCCTGGCAGCTCACCACGGTCGAATTCTTTCAGGAAGTGCAGGGCAGGCTGGCTCCGAACGGTGTGGTCATGATTAATGTCGGACGCACGGCTGCTGATCGGCGGCTGGTAGATGCCATGACGGCCACTCTGCTGCAGGTTTACCCTTCTGTGCATGCGATTGATGTACCGGGGTCTTTTAACACGATGCTGGTGGCCACACAGACGCAGACTACGCCGGAGTTTCTCGCTTCGAATCTCAGTGCGCTTCCGGAGACCATTCATCCTTTTCTGGCGGAGGCTCTGGCGCTGGCTTACCGGTCACTGGTGCCCGTGCACCCTTCAACGGTAGTCTTTACCGATGACCGCGCGCCCGTGGAAACGCTGATCAACGCAATGGTGCTGGAATTCATTCTGGGGGAAGACCCACTTTCGCAGCTTGGCGGCCGATGAGTGTCAGATGACCAACTGATCGTAGAGCAGTTCCTGGCTTAACTCTTTGACGACAGTTTCACGGGATCGCAGAGTCAGCGAAGCCGCCGAGACGCCCAGCCGCATGGCCTCATCCAGCGGCACGCCGTGCAACAGGCCAAAGATCACCCCACTGGTCAGGGCATCGCCCGCACCGGTTTCGTCGGTGATTTCCGTGCGTATGGCGGGGATGTGCCCCCGATCTGTGCCGCTGGCATAAACCAGGCCGTGCACACCCAGTGTGACAACTGCGATCTTCACACCGTGATCGAGCATGGCCTGGGCAACGCTGCGGGCGGTGTCCAGATCATGTGTGGTGAGTGTTTCGCCGCACAGCTCTCCGGCTTCAAAGAGGTTGGGCGTGATCAGGTGAATGCGGTTCAGATGAGGACGCAGACGGCCTGCAAGTGATGGTGAGGTGGGATCGGCACAAACAGGAACCTTGAAGCGGCGGGTGAGCCGGAAAAGGGCCTTGAGCGTGCCATTTTCCAGGTTGGCATCAATGACCACCAGGGCCGCAGCAGCGAAGAGCTGTTCGTGTGCCTGGAGGTAGTCAGCATCAATCTGCCTGGCGATCTTGTAGTCGCTGATCGCCACGTTAAGCTGCCCATTGGGACTCAGAATCGCGACATAATGGCCGGTGCGCTCTCCGGGCAGCACGCGGACATGGCTGGTATCAATGCCGGCATCCTGGCAGCGGGCCAGTACGCGCTGCCCTGGTGCGTCGTCACCGACCGCGGACATAAGGATGGTTGGCACTTCCAGACGGGCCAGATTCTCGGCGATATTGCGGGCTACGCCGCCAACGCTGCTGCGGATGCGGCCCGGCGTGGAGGTGCCGGCGGCGAGTGTGTAGTCAGGCCGTCCTTTGACGTCTATGCCTGCCGAGCCAACAACCAGGACATGTCCATCTTCAATGCTGCGATCCACAGGCGCTCCTTCAGAGTCTCAACCGCTTCAACTGGCAAGTGTAGCACAGTCCGCCCGTTTTTGGGGAACCGTTTAATCAATTTATCGGTTTTCGGCTGGCTGCATGGCTGGATGTGTCGTACTCAGCGTGAGCCGGGCCGGGCCACCTTCCCGATCTGGCCATCTGGCCCATGCCAGGCTGAGGTATCGCTCCCGATCGACCCACAGGCCGGGTGCACCCAGCATCTGTGCCTGCGGGGCGGGGAATTGATAACCGATGAGATGGCCATCTTGAAAGTACCCGATGACGATGTTCCCCTGCACATTGAAAGCAGCGGGCAGGGTGTCGAACTGACCCCACAATGGGGTGGGCCAGCTCACGGCGGTGGACTGTGCACTGGCTGATTCATCCTCGGGTATTGCC
>JALSTC010000319.1 GCA_026983935.1 Ardenticatenia bacterium | reverse complement strand
CGCAGCAGGCCGCCGAAAACGAAATCGAGGTGCTGCGGCGTGCCGCACCGGGCGAAAACGTGATCCAGATCGGCGAGGATGTGCGGAAAGGGGAAACCATCCTGCCCGCCGGATCACGCCTGCGCCCCCAGGACATCGGCGCACTGCTGGCGCTTGGTTTTGGCAGCAGGGCAAACCCGCTGACCATCCGGGCACGGCCCCGTATGGCGATCTTCTCCACCGGCGATGAGGTCATCCCCCCGGCACAGACCCCACAACCGGGCCAGATACGCGACATCAACAGCCACACCATCGGTGCGCTGGCCGCCGACGCAGGCGCAGTGCCGGAGCGCGGCGGCATCGTCCCGGACAGACCGGAAGCGCTTCATACGGCGCTGCGAGAAGCCTATCTCAGCAGCGCGGACATCATCACCGTCACCGCCGGGAGCAGCGTCAGCGTCCGCGACATGACCGCCGACGTGATCAATCGGCTGGCGAAGGAATTCGGCGGGCCGGGCGTGCTGGTACACGGCGTGGCGATGAAGCCCGGCAAGCCAACCATTCTGGCGGCAGTCGGCGGCAGGCCGGTGCTGGGGCTGCCCGGCAACCCGGTCAGTGCGATGGTGGCCTTCTGGCTGTTCGGCGTTCCCGTCGTCTATCACGTCATGGGGGCACGAATGCCGCTCCGGCCTCACGTGCGGGCCGAACTGACGGCCAATGTGCCCGGCGCTGCCGGACGGGTGGATCACGTCCCGGTTGTGCTGCACACAGATGGTGACACGATCCGCGCAGAACCGATCTTTGGCAAGAGCAACCTGATCTTCACGCTGGTGCGTGCCGATGGCATCCTCAAGGTGCCTCTGGACGCAACCGGCCTCCGTGCGGGCGAGATGGGCGACGTGTACTTCTTCCAGGGAGGGTAGATACAGCAACGATGCACTGGAAGCGTAAACAAAACAGCACGACGCCATCCACCACCAAAGTGGGGAGATTCTCAGAGTACGCTTGACCCAATGGCCTATGTTACACCCTGAAGGCCCGGTCCAAGCCCAAATGGAAATGACCATGACTGATCACGAACGCAACATTTACCTGCACGATATTCCGATGGACGAGGCCTGGGCACGGCTGATCGGCGCACTTCAGGAAGCCGGGCTGTGGCAGCCGCTGCCGGGCGAGGAAATCCCGATCACAGAGGCGCTGGGCCGTGTGACTGCCGAGCCGGTCTGGGCGAAGATCAGCTCGCCGCACTACCATGCCAGCGCAATGGACGGCTACGCTGTGCGCTCAAAGGACACGGTCGGCGCGACGGAAACCGCGCCCGTGCTGCTGCAAATCGGCACACCGGAGACGGTTGAGCGCCCGGCACAGCCGGTCAACACCGGCCACCCGCTCCCCCCCTGGGCCGATGCCGTGATCATGATCGAGCATGTGCAGCCAACCGCAGACGGCCTGCTTATCCGCGCTGCCGCTGCCCCCTGGCAGCATGTCCGCCCGATGGGGGAAGACATGGTGGCGACAGAACTGGTGCTTCCGGCCAACCATATCCTGCGACCGGTGGACCTGGGTGCAATCGCCGGGTGCGGTCATACCACCGTCCGCGTGCGCCGCAGGCCGCTGGTCGCGATACAGGCAACAGGGTCGGAGCTGGTCATGCCGGGCGAGGAGCTCCAGCCGGGCAATGTGATCGAATACAACGGCATTGTGCTGGCGGCGCAAATCAAAAGCTGGGGAGGCAAGGCCCTGCGGCTTGACCCCGTCCCGGATGAACGCGAGCGCATCCGCACGGCCGTGGTTGAGGCCGCTGCCGCCCATGCCGATCTGGTGCTGATCAACGCCGGGTCGTCGGCTGGCAGCGAGGATCACACGGCGGCGGTGGTCAAATCGCTGGGTGAACTTCTGGTGCACGGCATCGCCGTGCGTCCCGGCCATCCGGTGATCATGGGGATGCTGCATGTGGATGGGCGCGACGTGCCCGTGATCGGCGTGCCGGGCTATCCCGTCTCCGCGGCACTGACCGGGGAAATCTTCGTCAAACCCTTGCTGGAAAAATGGCTGGGTATCCCCACCGAACCCGCGCCCACCATCGAGGGCGAACTGACGCGCAAAGTGCTCAGTCCGACTGGCGATGATGATTATCTGCGTGTGACGGTCGGCAAGGTCGGCGAACGGGTGCTGGTCACGCCGCTGAGCCGCGGGGCAGGCGTGATCACCTCGTTGGTGCGTGCGGATGGTCTGGTACGTATTCCGCGCTTCAGCGAAGGCCACAACGCCGGCGACCGTGTGACCGTGCACCTCTATACTTCCCCGCGCCGCATCGACAATACCGTGCTGGTCATCGGCAGCCACGACCTGACGCTGGACCTGCTGGCGCAGTTTCTGGCGGAGCGCCATCCGGAGCACCGCCTGGTGAGCGCGCACGTCGGCAGTCTTGGCGGCCTGATCGCGCTGCGGCGCGGGCAGGCTCATATGGCGGGCTGCCACCTGCTCGATGTCGACTCCGGCCAGTACAACGTCGCCTATGTGCAGCGCTACGTCCCCGGCAAAGCCGTCCGACTGATCACGCTGGTCGGGCGTGAGCAGGGCCTGATCGTGCCGAAGGGCAACCCGAAGGGCATCACCGGCATTCCTGACCT
This sequence comes from Ardenticatenia bacterium, assembly GCA_026983935.1. Taxonomy (GTDB): domain Bacteria; phylum Chloroflexota; class Anaerolineae; order Aggregatilineales; family Ch27; genus JALSTC01. The sequence continues at coordinate 569 of JALSTC010000319.1, read as the reverse complement.
GGCACGCGACGACGTTGCCTACATCAACCGCCAGCGCGGGGCGGGCACACGCCTGCTGTTTGATCACCTGCTGGCGGAGGCAGGCATCGCGCCGGAAGATGTGCGCGGTTACGACAATGAGCAGATCACCCATCTGGCCGTGGCAGCAGCGGTGAAAAGCGGGCAGGCCGACTGCGGCATGGGTGTGCTGGCGGCAGCGCGGGCGCTGGAACTCGACTTCATCCCGCTGGCAGCGGAACGCTACGATCTGGCCGTGCCGCTGGAACATGTGGAGGCACCGTCCGTGCAGGCCGCGCTGGCGCTGCTGGCAGGCGCGGACTTCCGGGCAGCGGTGGCCGCGCTGCCTGGATACGATGTGACACACATGGGTGAAGTCGCGGCAGAAATCGCGCCGTAAAAGCCCGCATCACCGCCACCGTCGCCGGGCCAGCGTGTTATAGTAGTCAGAGCAGCATTTACCGGAACCAACGAATGGGGATTAATGACCGAAGAACGCATCCAGAAAGTGCTGGCCCGCGCGGGAGTCGCCTCACGCCGTGCCTGCGAAGAACTGATCCGGCAGGGACGGG
>JALSTC010000318.1 GCA_026983935.1 Ardenticatenia bacterium | reverse complement strand
CAGACGCGCCGGAGGACGGGGGCCGTCCGGCATCACGGGGATGCGGAGGGGCACAGAAGGGATCGTGCGCACATTGGCCGTCACATCATCGCCGACAAAGCCGTCGCCGCGCGTTGCGGCCAGCACCAGCACGCCATCCTCATACGTCAGCACAACGGAAAGGCCGTCCAGCTTTGGCTCCAACGTGTAATCCAGATGGGTGACGCCTTCCGGCAGCAGCTTGCCAATGCGCTCCCGCCAGGCACGGATTTCATCTGCACTGAAGGCTTTGGCCAGGCTGCCGATCAGTGCCGGATGGCGCACCTTGCGGAATCCAGGCAGCAGGTCGGCCCCGGCCCGCTGCGTCGGCGAGTCGGGTGTGATCAGCTCCGGGTGCTCGGCCTCGATGTGTTCCAGTTCGGCCAGCAGTGCGTCGTATTCCGGATCGCTGATCTCCGGATCGTTGAGGACAAAATAGCGGTAATTATGGTAATTGATCAGCGCCCGCAGTTCAGCGGCACGCTCGGCAGGTAATTGAGCCATAAAATAAGATGGTCGCTCCTTGCTAAAACTGAACTGATCCCCACTGTCAGGGCCACGAAACGGCTAAAACAAGGCGGGGCAGACGGTCATAAACAAGCTGCACCCACTGCAAAATAAATATTTACAATATCTACAAGGGAGCGATGGACCTGGTTCCGATAGCATACTTGCGATTGTAAGATTGTGGAAGTGGTTGCGCAAGCCACCATCCAGAGCCAGAACGACCGCCCTCCCCGAAATGCACATCAATCAACCCCGGATTACCCAGATGGTAGATGGGCAGTTAGATTTATATTAGAACGGAGAGAAACATGTTGACATCCAGGAAATTTTTTCTATATAATGGCAGTATAAAATCACGGCACGACAATAATTATTCATCAACTCCTCATCCATGCCAGCACGACATTTATGACGTCCTGTCACATGGGAGGCATGATACGGCAATGGCGGTTACCGATACCTTGCAGATCGCTGTAGAGTTGTGGGCCGCTTCCATACCTGACATACAATTTGCCCTGATAGCAACCATAGACGGTTTTCCAGTAGCCTGTACCGGAGACATTCCGTCAAATGACAGCATCGAGTATCTGGCAGCGGTTGCCGCCTCCACCTTTGCACTATGTGAACAATTGAATAAAGATTTTAAGCATGGTGACGTGAGTGAGATCCGCCTTGCCGGTGAGAATAATCAGGTATTCTTGTACACAGCCAGAAGGAATTATATTCTGGTTGTGGGAACGCCTTCGAAAGTGAATGAAGGCCTGATTCATCTGGAAGCCCGACGATTTATCCAGCAAATTCCATTCACAAACACACAGACAAGTCGCACAGCGATCGATAAACGGCTGGCAGGCATCCTTCCTACCGGGCGGGGCATCACCCACATATCCAGAAACCGGGCAAATCCATATTCATATGTACTGCGCAAGGAGGTAATCTGATGTCAACTGCAGAGAATATCCAGAAAATCATTGATGAACTACGAGAAGCAATTCCTGAATTGCGAGGAATTCTCCTGGCCTCTACAGAGGGGCTGGCGGTTGCACACTCATTTACAGACGGGGCAGACCCGGAGCGCGTGGCTGCTATGACATCTACTATTACCGGGCTGACCAAACGAATCAGCGAAGGGCTACAAATCGGGCTGCTACGTGAGGCCAGTATAAGCGGTGCCGATGGCCAGGTCTATGTATACGCAGTAAACCCAACCCATGTATTGGCAGTTACGCTGGCAGAAAATGCTAATGTCGGGCTTCTACATCTGGAAGCCAGGCAGACTGCTGAGAAAATAGCCGCCCTGCTTTCCTGAGATATGAGAAAGCATTTCGGCTACTCACACTCGCAGGTCTATATCCGCAAGACCTTGCGAGTTTTTTATCTCCCCACGCAGCGGTCAGCCACCCACTGCCGTGCGGACGCCGCAGTCAAACGGCGGGCCAGCTCACACTGCACGGCCATGATCCCGGCATAATTCCGCTCCCATTCGGTTTCCGTCCAGGACTGCAGTTCGACCGTCACCGCCGGGATTCCCTGCCCATCCACCCAGTTGGAGGCGTCGCCGGTGACGTCATAGTGATCGAACGTCGAGTCGCTGGGATAGCCCGCAGCGTCCCCGTAAATGTGGCCGAGCACCTGCGACCCGTGGTCACCTTCGCACGCGCCGGGGAACACGCCACCGGCAGCGCTGTGATAGAACAGGACGGCCACCGGCTGAGTCAGCAGGATATAGTCGGCCAGCGCCGCTGTCTCCGGCTCCGAGAACGGTTCCGCGCCGGGATCAACCGCCTGATCCTGCCATATGGCCTCCGGCGACCAGTCACATGCCCAGTTGCGGTTGAGGTCCACACTATGGGCATTGAAGCGTCCCGCTGCCTCCCGTCCGCGCAGCAGGCCGTCCGGGTTGGCCGCCGGGATCACGATCAGCGACAGTGCAGGGGCAATCTCCTGTGGGTTCGCATCAAAGTGAGCGATGACCTCATTCATCAAGGCCACCGTGTTGACCTCGAAGCCGCCGTGGATGCCGCCAACCAGCAGGATTTGCTGCGGGCCACTGCCCAGCCGCCGCGCCAGGATGGCCCGCCCCTCCACCGAACGCCCGACCAGCGCCACATCTGGAGAGAGTGTAGCCGTCTCCGGCGGGGCGACCTGCGTCAGCAGTTCCGGCGGGACGGTTCCGGGCGGCGGCGCATCGGTCAGCGCCAGCACGGACTGCACAGCCGGACGGGTTGCCGTCGGCGTTGTGGTGGGGCTGGGACTCGGTGTCGGCGAAGCAATGGGGCGCGGTGTGGGGCTGGGGCGGCGCGTCGGCGGCGCGGTCGGGGAGATCAGCTCTATCGGCGCTTCCAGCGTCGGCGCGGGGGTGAACACCTGGCAGCCTGCGCCAGCCACGGCCAGCAGCAACACCAGAATCATCACCCGCAACAAATACCCCGGCAGTGCTGCCGCTGGTAGGCATTGATCTGGCCGGGCATGACAGAAAGAGGTGTTTATGTGCATTGGCTCTGTTTATCGCTGGTGGCCGGTGCAGGGCCGAGTCGGATGCTCGCGGCGAAGATTTTAGCATATACTGGCTATTGTCGCGCCCCATTGTATTATGCTACTCTACATGCAGGATTTATTTGCCGTGAGACGTATAAGCCGGGGGGCGTCGCACAGCAACCACCGTCA
>JALSTC010000317.1 GCA_026983935.1 Ardenticatenia bacterium | reverse complement strand
AAGAAGGGGATGCCACCACCCCCGTGCGTAATGCAACGGTCAAACTTCGCCTGGATGAAATCCACACTGCCCAGACCAATGAGCTGGGCAGTGCGTCGTTTTTCTTCAACAAAGATTGGCTTGGCAGGACATGCCCGATCAGCGCCCGTCATGCCGATTATGAAAACCGCCCCCCACTGGACATCACACTTTCCCCTGAGGAGCCGATCCTGATCGCGCTGAAGAGGAAAGAACAGCCTGCCCAAGGAGATATGACGATCCCGGTCACCAGGAAGGTGTTCATCAGCCACGGGCCGGAAGATAAGGCGCTGGCACGCAGTCTTGAGGACTACCTGAAAAGACGGGAGTTCTTCGTCTGGCTGCAGCATGGCGTGACGCAGGGCGGCCAGGTTGGTGCTGCACATGACCGCCAGGTGGAGCAGATCATGCAGCGCTCTGATTATGTCGTTGTGCTGGTGTCCCCGACGTCACGCGCTGCTACAGAATTCCATGTTGCCTTTGCCCTCAGTCGGCTTGACAAGCCGATCGTCGTTGCCGAAATTGATACCGAAGTCGGTGGTTACCGTTTGAAGAGCTTCAAGCTCTACAAGGACAAGCGTGGGGAGGGCGAAGAGTTCTACCAGATTCTCAGTGGATTTAACACCTTTGCGCGTCCCATCGCACGGGGACGCCTGCCGCAGATCGGAACCAGAAAATCGAAGGCCACGTCGTCACCCAATCCATTCATTACCGGCACCGCCGTCAAGCCAGAGCACTTTTTTGGCCGTAAGGAGGCGCTGGATCTGATCAGCGGACGCATCATCAATGACCTGCAATCGGTCTCTGTTGTCGCTAACCGCCGCATGGGCAAGACTTCCCTGCTGTACTATGTCGCCAGACGGCACTGGCAGTTGTTCAGCGCCAACTCCCCTTACACCTGGGCGGTGGTATTCATTGATATGATGGATGCGCGCGCGCATACCGTGGCTGGTATCATGCGGCTCATGCGGCGGCGCATTGCCCTTCACCTGGGGCGCGACCTGTGGGATGAAAAAGACGATGGCGATCTGATGGTCATGGCGGAGCAGTTTGAGGAATTGAGCGACTCGGAAGTGCGTCTGGTGCTGTGCCTGGATGAATGGGAACGGGTTATGGAGCACCCGGAACTGGACGATCTCATTGAGCAGTTGAGAGCCTCCGGTTCGCTGTCTCAGATCGGGATGCTGGTCGCCACGAGACGCAATCTGAACGAGCTGACGGAGAGCGGCGGTTTGAGTTCTCCATTCTATAACATCTTTGAGACAGTCTATCTGGGTCTGATGCCGGAGAATGAGTGGATGACGCTGGTGCAGAGCGCCTTCCGGCGGGGCGGGCGTGAAGCGACACCGGCTCAGATTACCCTGATCGGCGAACTGGCGGGCGGCCATCCCAGCCTGACCCAGATCGCCGGGTCGGTGCTGTGGGATGCACAGAACCATCAGTGGGATGAGGCGCAGATACGGCGGATGTACAGGCACAAGGCGCGCCCGATTTTCTCGAATCTCTGGAATCACCAGCCGGACGCGCAGAAGCGTGTGATTCAGGAAGTGCTCGGCCTGGCACCGGCTGCGGAAGCACCACAGGATGCCTGGGATGATCTCAAGCGCCGCGGCGTGCTGACTCCGGATGGAAATATCTTCTGTAAGCCGTTCGCCGATTTTGTCCGGGCACAAGAGGGCGCTTCGCAGTCCGTCGGACAGCAGACAGAATAGGCAGCACGAGTACATTTTCTCTTCTATTCATTGCCTTTGCCGGGTGTGAAATAATGCGTCTTTTTATTTCTTATGCCAGTGTTGATCGGGATGTTGTGCGGGAAATCGTGAACGTGCTCGATTCTGCCGGGCACGAAACCTGGCTGGACCTGTGGCTGCTGCCGGGGCAGGACTGGCGGCAGCAGACGATTTCTGCCATCGAAAAATCGGATGCCCTGATCTACGTCCTGACGCCGGAGTCTGTGGAGTCCGAAGAATGCCAGTGGGAAGCCGCCAAGGCGATCGAGAAGAGGAAGCCAATCATCCCCGTCCTGCTGCACCGCCGGACCAAGATTCCGGATTATCTCGCGCCCTACCCGTACATTGATTTCACCGCGGGGCCGACCCCCGAGGCTGTGGCCCGCCTGATTGCCAGCATTTACAGCCTGCTGATTCCAGTCCCCGGACGCGGTCGTTTGCTCCGGTCGTCTGGGAGCGCTGCCAGGCCATCGGAGGAGGAACCTGAGAAGCGCCACTCCGATGAGCGCTTCGCCGGTACAATCGCCATGGTTGGGTTGTTTGTCGCTGCCCTGGCAGTCATTTTTAGCCTGGTATCCGGCTCTGGCTTCCTGCCTGTCGAGGGCATTGTTGTCACCTTAGCCGGGGGGTTGGTGCTGCACATCGGCCCGCTTGATGTTTTTATCGCCGCGCTTCTGCTGTATACCCTGCTTCGCTGGCGTGTGCTGGCGCTGCTCACGCTGGCTGCTGCGGAGATCGCCGTATTCAGCCACTACTTGTTCATCCGGCATGCCTCCCCGGCCCGCCACTTGCTCCTGGCTGCCGCGATTTTACTGGGCTACGCCCTCGGACGAACGCGCCTGCTGCTCTGGCCGTGGTTCTCGCTGCGGACGGTGTGGCTGCGCCGTCGTTATGAGTTGCAGCGGCTTGCCGGGGCAACGGTCGAAGAAGCCGCCGGGCCGCTGCTCACTGCCATAGATGAGCCGGTTGCCCTGGCCCCGCTGGGGCTGACCGCGGCGCTGCAGACCCTTGCTGCTGATAATCTTTCTCTGGAAACTTTTAATGCCTATACCGATAACCCGGCCAGGCAGGAACAGTACCGCTATCTGATCCGGACGGTGGCACTGGCGCAACTGCGAGACGCGGCCACATTGGACGATGTGCGGGAAATCATCGCGACGGGTAATCCGGTCATTGGCGAAGGCATCCCGCTTCAGGACCTTCTGGAGAAGGTGCAGCAGGGTGGTATGCCTGTGGAGCAGGTGCGGGCGTACAGCCAGTGCCTGCAAGAGCTGCTCAAGGCCATGGAGGAAGCCGAGCGCGATCGCCCGCCTTTCTGGGAACAGCAGATTGAGGCGTTGGAACGAATCAGCCAGGTGGTTTTTCAGGCCGTTGATCCGGAGCAGGTAGCCGAGTACTGGGCCGCTTACCGCCCACTGGAGGAAGTGGCAGGCCAAATCCCGGAGCCGCTCCCGCTGCCTGCTCATGGCGATGAGCCTCGCCAGGATATCCTGGATGCTCTGCAGCAGATGTCGGCCATTCTGGATATGCTGGGGGGGATTGAGGATGATCTCCCGCGCTTTCCGGAAAACGAGCGAAAATGGCACCAGTTCATTCTGGAGGCCCGGCATATCAACGATCGGTTTCTTTCTACGGACTACAATGAGCGGCAGTCCCTGCTTGGGCGGGAGATCGGGCGGCTGCAGATTCTGGCGGGCAGTCAGCCGCCGAAGTGGATGGTGCTGAATCCTGACCTGGCGGCGATTGTCGAGCACATTAATCCCTGGCATACAATCACGACTCGAATCCGGGATCATCTGGAGATCATCCGCCAGTTAGACATGCGCTATGTCACATTTGTCGCACGGGAGCTGGGCGAAGTCCTCAAGGGGATTGACAGCATCGAGGATATCGCTGAATTGGAGCAGCGGCTGGTCACGCCGGTGATCGCCGGGGACAGCTTCGATTCGATGATTGAGGAGACCGTCCAGGCGCTTATTGCCATCGGGAATGATACAAGAGCCGCGCTTGAGCAGCCGCAGAGCACCTATTATCACCGGCAGAATCTGATGGAAGCGCAGCATAAGAGCACTCAGCTCCGCAATACGCTGCGCACACGCTATGTCACACAGGAGCCGCACCAATGGGCCGAATCCGTCCAGAACATCAGCATGATACTGGACGACTATTTGAAGGAGCAAGAGGAACTGGAACGGGCAATCTACCGCAACCCCTATCTTGTTGGTAAGCCGATTCCGCCGAAGCGCGCCGCGCTTTTTAAGGGAAGGATAGAACTGGCGCAGCAGATTGTGGACACGCTGCGCAGTGAGACCCGGCCCACACTTGTGCTCAATGGGCCGCGCCGCATGGGCAAGACGAGCTTCCTGCTGCAGTTGCAGAACCTGCTGCAGGGTAGGGGCAGCTTTATCCCGGTGTTCGTCAACGGGCAGGAGCCGGGCACGCGGCAGGACGATGCCAGTTTTTTCTATTCGCTGGCGCGTGCGATTTACGTGCAGATGAAAGGGCAGGCAGGCGGCAGACGGATCAAGCGCCCTGACCGGGAAGAGTACCGCGCTTATCCGTACACCACGATCAACGACTGGATGGAAGATGAGATCATCCCCCTGCTTGATGATCAGATCCTGCTGATCACGATTGACGAATTCGAGAAGGTCGGGGAGTCGATCAGAAAAGGTGCGATGACGGAAAAAACACTCGATTATTTGCGCCATGCCATGCAGCACGGCGGAAACATGTCGTTTTTGGTCTGCGGGGGGAATACGCTGGAATCACTGGGGCCGAATGCAGCCTCGTATTTCATCGGTTCCCAGGTCATCGAAATCGGCTATCTGGATGCCGCCGCTGCTGAAGAGCTGATCCGCGACCCCAATCCTGAGGTTGGCCAGATGCCCGATTATGACGATGCAGTAGTCAGCGAAATCCTTCAACTGACGCATCGGCAGCCCTATCTGATTCAGGCTATCTGTTCCAAGATCATTGATATTGCCAATCGCGACAACCTGAAGCGGATCGAGATGCCGACGCTGAACTCCGCGCTGTCCGGCATCTTCACCGCGTATCAGTTTTATTTCAAGAACATCTGGGATGATGCGGGCAAGAAGGGGCGGGAAATCCTGGCGGCGCTGGCACATGGCCCGGCGAAAGTCTCGCCGCGCCAGGCCAGCGGCCCGGCCATGCGGGGGCTTATTCAACGCCATGTTGTTCATCCCTGCGATGAGGATGGACTGTACGAGATAGAGATACCATTGGTCCGGGCCTGGGTGGAACAGCAGGTATGAGGCAGCGGAGACAGAGGCCTCCGGGAGGTAATCCTGCACCCTGCGCGGGCTTATTATTCACCGTTGGTATAGGCGGTGCAGGCCCTCTGATGATTCATAATGACGCCTTGTTAAGTTTGAGTGTGCTTCTCGACTAATTTATAAGTTTTTTATAGTTTGTAACGTTTGCATGGGCACGTTCCCGGAGTATACTAAGAAAATAAGAAGTTAGACTTTGTAAATGAATTAAGTGCATTTGTTCTGTTACGGTTTTGTTCAGTGGCTGCCCATAAATAATGGCAGGCAGGGTGGCTGCATCTGGATTTTTGGTGGGACTGTGGAAGTGCTGTCTTTTGTAACCTCGTTGAGTAGTATGTCACCGGTTCACTGTAACTCGAATTTGATGTCTTTGTAATGCCTGTACAACCACTGAGCATGTTGCGCTGCTCCGGGCGGCCCGATGTCGATATTGATCCGGAGCAGAGGGTGTGTGTGCCCGCGCATTGCACACATAGGGGGAAATACAGTGGATGGTGACGGCTGTCCGGCCCTGTATGTCAGCTATCATGACAGCGATGTGATGCTGGCACTGCGGCTGGCAGCTACGCTCAGGAACGCCGGCATTTGCCTGTGGATAGATCGGCTGGACACTGCACCGGATGAAGACCGGCTGATTGTCCGGCAAAATGCCCTTGATGGCTGCGGCGCGATGATCGTCGTGCTGAGTCCGCAGTATCTTGCTGCCAGGCTCTGCCAGCGGGAATTCATGTGGGCCAGGAAAGCCGGGCTGCCAATTTTTGTTGTCATCAGCCATGCTGCTCCGGAGGCAAATTGGCCTGCTGACCTGGTCGGGCTGCCGACTGTGGATTTCAGCGCCTGGCAGCAGCCTGATGGCTGTGCTCCGTGCATTGAGCAGCTCATGGACAGTCTGCATGAGCATGCCCCGTTTCTGTCTGGTCCCGTACCCCGCTCCGAAGAACGCTACCTGACGACTCTGCTTGCCGAGACTGGGGCACGCCTGGAGACACTGGCCTACCTGAACAGCGCATTCTGGGCTGACGAGGCAGGCGGTGCAGTGGCATACCTGCGTGCCTGGCCTGATCGCTGGATTGCGCAGGCCCCGTTTGAAGTCCTGGCTGCCGGAACAGGCAGGGAGACACTGACCGGGATCCGGGCAGTTGCCAGGCAGCATCCCCGCTTTGTGCTGATCGGGCCGCCGAATTCTGGCAAGACGACGGTCTTATACCATCTTGTTCTGGCCGCGATCTGGCGGCGGCGAACCCGGCGTCGGGCACCGCTCCCTCTGGTCGTGAACATGGCCGACTGGAGCGATGAGGAGGACCTGCCCGCTTTTCTTCGCAGGCACTGGCCGTTCCGGAGTCGCCCGATCAAAATGCTTGCCAGCGGCAAGGCTGTGCTGTATCTGGACGGTCTGAGCGAGCGGAGAGATGTTGCTGCGGAGAAAATCCGCCGCCTGCAGGACTGGCTGCATGGCCGTCATGCACCCCGCCGTGCCGTGATCACCTGTCGGGAGGAAGACTATCGCGGTGATTACATCCTGGGCCTGCCTGTGGTGCGGGTGCCGCGGTGGTCTGAACAGACGGTCAGCGCTTTTGCGACTTACGCACGGGAATCCGATGCCGCTCAGGTGCTGCTCCGGATTTTGGAAAGTGAGGAGGGCGCGGAGACTGACGCTGTCCGGCTTTCCGATCTGGTGGAACGTCGTCCTTACCTGATCAATGCCATGATCGCCGCCGTGGAAAATCCGCGGACCCCGGACGTTCCTCGTAACGTCGGGGCGTTGATCGGACAACTGGTCGCCATGCGCTGGCGGCAGTATGGGTCGCCTGAAGCTGCCGAGGCTGCGCTGTCCCGACTGGCCTTTGCCATGCTGCGGGACGATAGGCCGGTGATCGTGCCGTATATGTACGCTCAGGATCAGGTTGGCAGTGACCAGATGATTCATGCGGCGCATGTCGGCGGCTTCCTGCAGGTGGTGAATGGCCACGTCCGTTTTGTCCATCAGCCTGTGCAGTGCTTCTTTGCGGCAAAACATCTGGCCCGGGGGCCGATCAGGGACTATCTGGTTCCACCCCGGCTCACGCCGGATGGTGAGCGGCTCCCCCAGAAGTGGGATGAAGCGATCGTCATTCTGGCCTGCCTGGCGACTGATCCCGATCAGCGGGTGCGGGAAATTGCCGGGCTTGACCCCTATCTGGCGCTGGAATGCATCCTGGCTGGTGCAAATGTCACGGTGGAGACGCGCGAACTGATCGTGAGCCATCTCCTGGAAACCATGCACACGGATGCGCAGGATGGCCGGGTGGCGGGGGCGCGTTTGCTGGCTGTGGCGCAGCCGGAAGCGGCATTATCTGTGCTTCTGGAAGCCATGCGGGATGGCAGGCGTGAGGTGCGGTGGAAGGCCACGGAAGCGTTGCGGGAGATACCGATGCCGGTCCTGCCAGAACTGGCGGAAGCGCTGGAAGAGCTTGATCGCAAGCGTCGTGATGCGACAGCCTCTGCCCTGCGCCAACTGGGCGAGGCTGCCCTGCCGACTTTGCTCCATTTGCTGCGCGACGAAAACTGGTTCATGCGTCGGGGGGCCGCCTGGGCGTTGGGCGAAATCGGGGACGCGGCGGCCGTCCCGGCGTTGATTGAAGCGCTGCAGGACAAAGAGAAGCTCGTCTGTGCGGATGCGGCCATTGCCCTGGGCTGGATACGTGATCCGGAGGCCATCCCCTGGCTGCGGAAGCTGCTGCATCACTCCAGTCGGCGAGTCCGGGAGGCCGGGGCCACGGCGCTGTCCTGGATCGGCGGGCCTGCCGTGCGGGCGATGCTGGAAGAACTCCGAAACGGCGGACGCAGTCTGCGACAACCTGTTATCAACGCCCTCAAGAGTGCGCATGAACATGCCGTCCGGGATGAGTTGTTGAAGGCAACGTATGACGAGGATGTGGAAGTCCGCAGCGCTGCTGTTGAAGCACTTGAGAATGTGGAGGGCGACGTGTTTATCATTCGCATGATCGAACTGCTGGCCGACACCGCCAGATCGCGATGGCAGAATTCCCGCATCTGCGATATCGCCGCGGGCATTCTCAAGAAAAGTGGCCGCGCGGATGCCCGGTCGGCGGTGCAGCGCTGGGAGGAGGGAGGCTCCGTGCACCCGGCCCATGTGCAGCGCAGCAGCACGCCGCCCCCTGACTCTTCAGCAGCGGTGGCGCGGCATCGTCTGGCGGGGATTACGCAGGCGGCATTGCCACCGGCTGAAAGTGAGCCGCAGGGCAGCCCTGCTACTCCTGATATTGCCGAAGCAATGTCAGCCCTGCCGCGTTTGTTGAAGGCGCTGCAGGACCCGGATGTGGAAGTGCGAGTCGCCGCCGTCGAAACGCTGGGAACATTCCACACGGAGGAAGCATGGCGCGGCCTGATCTGGGCGCTGGCGGATAACGACTATCCCGTCTATGAGGCTGCCGCCGAGGCGCTGACACGCCTGGGCGCAGAGGCCGTGCCCTATCTGACCAGGGCGCTGCGCAGCACCAACACGAATTTGCGGGGCGGGGCGATCAGAGTGCTGGAGAGGATCGGTGACCCAGCCAGTGTGCCAGCATTGGCCGCCTGCCTGTCTGATACCGAATGCCCGCGTACGGGCAGCCAGCGCATCTGCGATCTGGCGGCACGCGCTCTGGAAGCCATTGGTACGCCAGAAGCGCAGCACGCCGTTCAGCAGTGGCGGGCGGTGGGAATTCTGACTCAGCCGGTGGAGCACCACAGCGCTGCTGCCCCGTCAAACGGCGAAACAGAGCTGCAGGCACCACAGCCAGAAAGTCGGCAGGGCCAGCCGGAGACTGACGATCGGGGCAGCCGCAAAATCCTGATGGAACTGCTGACCAATCTGCATCACAGCGATTGGGCCGTGCGGCAGGACTCAGCGCAGGCCCTGCGTGAGTATGCAAAGCTGCTGCATGGCACGCAGGATACCACTGTGCTTGAACAACTGCTGACCGCTCTTGAAGATTCGGATTGGGCCATCCGCTGGGCGGTTGTGGAGGCGCTGGCCTGGATCGGGAATCCGGCAGCCGTCCCGCCGCTTATAGAACAGCTCGACGATCCAAACTGGACTGTCCGTGTGGCGGTGATCCGCGCGCTGATGGAAATTGGGGATCTGCGGGCCGTAACCGGGATCGCCAAGATGCTGGCCGATCCCAAAGACCTGGTGCGTGAAGCGGCTGCCGAGGCGCTGGGTGAACTGGGCGACCCTGCTGCCGCCGCCGCGCTGGTGAATGCCGTCTCAGACCCCGAGGAATTCGTCCGTCTGGCTGCCCTCCGGGCCATTGGCAAACTGGGATATGAAAATGCAGTCCCAACTCTGATCAATGCCCTGGACGATAGCAGCAGCCATATCAGATGGATGGCCGCGACGGCGCTGGAAAATATCGCCAGTGAAGCCGCCGTCCCGGCGCTGATCGCAAGTCTGGAGGATTACGACGGCCCGTACTGGGAAGACAGCAAGGTATGCGATGTCGCTGCCAGAGCGTTAGAGCGGATCGGGACACCACAGGCACTGGATGCTGTGGCGCAGTGGCGGCGCAGTCAGCAGGAAGAGAGTCTTCCATAGTTTAACAATAAAGAATTGAGTGTATTCAGTCAGGTAATTTAATCTTTGTATATTAATATAACAATTTCATGAATTTCATGTGAAATTCGCGGTATTTAGGGCACAATAATAGCACACAGCTCACATTGTAGCCCGTTCATATTATTGTTGGCAGAAAGTTACGACTGCACGGGAATCATTATCCTTGCGTCAGGCCCTGTCGTAGAGACAGGATGCATTCGAGCGAGGTAACCAATGCGATTATTTGTGAGCTATGCTCGTGTTGACAAGCCGTTCTGTGTTCAGGTCGTGAACACACTGGACGTTCATGAAACCTGGTACGATCAGCGGCTGTATGCCGGTCAGCACTGGTGGAAAGAAATCCTGCGGCGGCTTGACTGGTGCGAAGGCTTCATCTATCTGATATCAACGGAGTCGCTCGACTCGGAATACTGCCGACGGGAATTTGAGCTGGCCCGGAAGTTGGGGCGGCATATTTTCCCCGTGCTGATTCAGAACGGCGTCGTGCTGCCGCCAGAATTGGCCGAGCTCCAGTATGCCGACTTCAGCAAAGGAATCACGCCAGACGCTGTCAAGACGCTGCTCAATGCCATCTACCTCGCCGAGCACACACAGGCCGAGAGCCAGAACGGCCACCGGCAATCTCCGGAGCAGATCATCGCTCCGGAGGAGATCAGACTGCCTGAGAAGGAACCGGCGGCGCTGATCGGGGCGGCAGCCGCGGCCATGGAGAAGAATCAGTTTGACCAGGCTGTTTATCTGCTTCGCCAGGCCAAGTCGAACAACTTCACCTCACAGTTCATTGATCTGGATGTCCTGCTGAAGGAAGCCGAAGCGGAGCTGGCCCGGCAGACCTACCTGCGCGAGGCCGAGCGCGAATACCGCCAGATCGCCGAGCTGGTCAAATACCGGCGGACGCGCCGGCTGGGCTGTAAGGCATTCCAGGCATTCAGCCAGTCCTATCCGGACTATGATCCGGATAACCTGGCGTCCATTTGCAGTAAGACTCCCCCGCTGCTGCCGAGTATGCTGCTGCCCCGTAAGGCGGAACCGGCATTCGAACTGCCGATGCTGGATTGGTGCGAGATCCCGGCGGGAAATGTGCTGATGGAGAACACGCCGGGTCGGCAGCAGACGGTTTACATTGATGCCTTTCACATCAGCAAGTATCCGATCACCAATGCCCAGTACCAGGTGTTTCTGGACGAAAAAGACGGCTATGCCGACGCTGTATGGTGGGATTTTTCCCCTCATGCCCGTGCATGGCGTGCTGCCCATCCCGAATCAAGGGCGTCCAAGTTCAAGGGAGATGAGCGCCCGCGTGAGATGGTTAACTGGTTTGATGCCATGGCCTTCACCCGCTGGCTGAGCGCCCGCATGGAGGCGACCATCACCCTGCCGAGCGAGGGCCAGTGGGTGCGTGCAGCCCGCGGCGACGATCGCCGCGTCTATCCCTGGGGAGATAAATTCGACAAAGACCGCTGCAACACGCTGGAAAGCAAGCTCAAGATGACCACGATGGTCGTGCGCTATCCGGACGGGGTCAGCCCCTACGGGGTCTATGACATGGCCGGGAACGTCTGGGAGTGGTGCCTGAATACGAAGGCCGATCGCAGCACGACACCGGAAATCACCAGCAATGATGAGCGCGTCGTGCATGGCGGGTCGTACCTCGGCCCTGCCCAACGTGCCCGGATTTCCTTCTGCTATTACCTGAAGCCCAAGGTATTCTACGCCTCTATCGGCTTCCGGATCGTGCGCCTGGACTCGTGATTCTGCCTCAGCGCGTGAAGGCATACAACGTCACGCTGTTGTCGGCCACCCGATCGTCGGCGGGCGTCACCGGCAGCCGCACGCCATCCGACAGGCGGTACATGCCCACACGCACCGCATACGCACCCTCAGGCAGCGGGGACTCGAACGGGATGACGTGCGGGTCCGCGATCAGCGTCTCAGTCCGCCACTGCCCGGTCGGGTAGTGGCCCTCCACTGGCCCCGAATCGTCCTGCTGCACGATCTGCCCGTCTTCATCCACCACATGGACGAATATCTGGTAGTTTTCAGCGGGCACGGCCTGTGCCTGCCAGTACAGCGTCAGGCGCAGCGCTTCGTTACTCACTTCAACTTCGTAACTGTCTAATAGAATATCCGGGCCAAAATGCAGCCCCACCGCTTCGGCTTCTGGCCCCGGTTGGGCAGGCCCCGGACGGTTCAGCACCACGTCGCGGTATATCGTCAGGTAAGTTATCGCTTCGTTGTACAGCGGCGTGATGAACACCCGCGCGGGCGTCAGTTCGGGCAGGTCGTCGGGCAGGGCCAGCGTCAGCGGCGCGCGGGTCAGCGCTCCTTCGACAAAGACGGCGGGCCTGCCCAGTTCGGCGTAGGTCTGCGCCGCGTCCGGGCTGGTCACCTGCACATGCCACGTCTGCACCGGATAGGGCCAGCGGTGCGTGCCGTAGGTCGCCCGGACAGTCAGCCTATGGGCTTCGTCCTCCTGTGTCACGTCGGCATCCATCACATAGAGCGCCCCATGATCGGCTACCGCCAGCAGCGAAACGAGTTCGGGGAACGGCTCATCATGTCCTGCCATCCAGTCGGCTTCCACATCGGCCAGCAGTGCCTGCCCGTCCTCCTCACGCCCGGCGGCGATCAGTGTCTGCGCCAGAAAATAGCGCCCGGCCCATGTCGCACCGCGATCTATCGCCCGCCGGTAGGCCGCTTCGGCGTCACGCCAGCGTCCCTCATGGGCAGCGACCGCCCCCCTGAGCAGTTCGTAGCTCCGCGCGGCAGTGTTCTCCTGCCAGCGGTCGGGGTGGAGAAACACATTGGGCGCGATGAAGTCGGGGTCGGTGGTCGCCCGCAGGATGTCGAGTGCGCCGTCAATGTCACCCTGCCCCAGTGCCCCCAGCGCCTGCAACTGATAGTCATAAGGCGCAAGCTCCGGCTCCGGCAGCCCTGCCAGCCAGTCCAGCGCCGTTTCCCAGTCCCCGGCGCTGAGCAGCAGCGCCACCCGCTCCCGCACGGCCTGCGGCTGATCCAGGTTGGCCAGTTGGTCCCAGATGATAGGATAGGCCTCTGTCACGGCGAGTACCTGCTGCAGGCGGGCGTCATCCAGTAGATAGAAGAACGATTCGGTCAGCAGCGTTCGGGCTGCCAGCACGCGGGCCGCTGGCGCGGCTTCTTGCGCGGCGGCCAGCAGTGTTTGTACCCCATCCCCCGGCAGGCCGAGCACCCGCTGCGTATGGGCCAGCGCATCAGTGAACAATGCCACGTCGGGATAACGCTCATGCAGCGCCTGCCACAGGGGTAAAGCCTGCTCGTCTGCACCCATCATCAAATGGCTGAAGGCCAGTCCCAGCCGCGCCAGATCATCATCTGGCTGTGCTTCGAGCGCGTCTGCCCACTCAGCAGCGAGCGGCTCCCATGTCTCCGCATCGCCCGGCACGACCAGCGCGAACCCATCGCGCCCCCAGCGGCGCTGTGCCATCTCGCCGTACAGCGCATTCATGCGGGCGAAGCGCTCGTCAAACGGGCCGGGTCTCGTCGCGCCCGGCAGCAGGCGGAATACGAGGAACCCGGCGGGCGTGTCCAGCAGTTCAAACCGCTCCGGCTGGAGCAGCAGTTGTGGCAGGCGCGTATCGTCCGCCTCCATGATGATGTGCGTCACGCCGAACTGCGCCATGAAAGCCAGGTCTTCCGTGTCCAGCCAGGGGGCCGGGGGATCGCTTTCCGTGAAGAAGCGGCGGTCACCAGCGGCGGCGGTGTTGCGAGACTCTCGCCCGCCAGTGATCAGTGTGCGGGGCAGCTCCTCGATGGCGATGTTGGCAACTGTATGGGGTGTCATCAGGACACTGGTTTCGTCATCCGGCAGTAATGTCTTCAGGCTGTCGGCCAACTGCATATGGGCGGGATGCAGATAGCGCAGTGACTGCAGGGCATTGAAGGCACGAATCTGGTCGCGGGTGCTGGCCGGGATGGGGAGCGGTTCAAACAGCAGCAGGATGATTGTCACCGCCACGATCCCGGCTGTTGCCCACAGGCCATATCGCCGGACGGCGGTGAGGCGGCCAGCGGTCCAGGTCAGCACCTGATCCAGACTGACGCCCAGAATCAGGGCCACGGGCAAAGCGAAGATGGTCAGCACGGTTCCCACTGTGGAGACGGCCTTGCTGTAGAACTCCGCCAGTCCGGGCAGGAAGAACAGCAGCAGCACGGCGGCGGTTGTGGCGAAGAAATACTGTGCGGCAAGACTCTTTCGCCACTTGAACCCGTAGAGCAGTCCCAGCAGGGCCGCCAGCAGAATCACCGGATGGTAGAAAACGGACTCCGGGCTGCGGATCACCGTCGTGCCGAGGAGGGGCAGGTCGTGGATCGCGGTGAAGATCGGCGCGGCCTGCGGTCCCGCCAGCGTAGCGGCTGCCGTTTGCCCGCCGGAAGCTGTCGCAGTATCGGCCAGCGTGTCCACGGCACTTAACCCGGAGCGGTTCAGCCGCTGCACAAGCGGCAGAGTGAAGATGCCCAGCATGACCACCAGCAGGGGCAGCACAGTTCGGGTTGTGCGGCGGTCGGGGCTGGCCAGCCAGCGCAGGGCCAGCGTCGCGCCCATGCCCAGCAGGTACAGCATCACCTGGATGGGGTGCATCATCGCCAGTGCCGTCCCGGCCAGAAAGACGGCGATCAGGTCGCGCCGTCTGCCGTCATGCAGATAGGCGAAGCTGACCAGAAAGGCCAGCGGCATCATCACGCCGATGGACATCTGCCGCAGCGTATTGAGGGAGAACAGCGCCACGCGCCCATAGGCGACGATTCCCGGATAGTAGACGATGTTATCCCGCGTCAGCAGGCCGACCAGCATCAGCGCCGCCGCGCTCCAGCCGCCCGCTTCCTCCCGCCGGGTCAGTTCGTAGGCCAGCGCGAAGAAGATCAGCGGGATCGTCCAGGTGAATAACAGGTCGAGGTCGAACCAGATCAACTGTGCCGCCGTGAC
>JALSTC010000316.1 GCA_026983935.1 Ardenticatenia bacterium | reverse complement strand
TGGGACGTGTGGATACCTTGATGGGCTACAGCGATGTCACATGGGAAAAGATGCAGCGCAGCGGCGTGAAGATGATCTTTGTCGGCGCGGAGAGCGGCGATGATGAGACCCTCAAACGCATGAACAAGGGCGGCAAATCTGGCACGGCAATGACCCTGGCGCTGGTGGAGCGGATGAAGCACTACGGCATTGTCCCGGAGCTGTCGTTTGTACTGGGGAACCCGCCTGACCCTGCCGCTGACATCGAATCGACCATTGCGTTCATCCGCAAGCTGAAGAAAATCAACCCTGCAACGGAACTTGTGCTCTATATCTACACACCCGTACCACAGGAGGGTAGTATCCTGCTGGACGAGGCCACGCGCCTGGGCTTTCGCTTTCCGGAGACGCTTGAAGAGTGGGCCAGTGAGGAATGGGCGCGCTTTGCCATGCGCCGCGATCCGGGCACACCCTGGTTCAAGGACACTGTGCGCCGCCGCGTGCGTGATTTTGAAGCGGTTATCAATGCTTATTATCCCACTGTGACCGATATTCGACTGCATGGCCCAATGAAACATTTACTGCAGGCACTGGGCGGATGGCGTTATCGGTTTGAAGCCTACCGCTGGCCCTATGAATTGAAAGCTCTGCAGCGCCTGGTGCATTATCGCAGGCCGGAGACCACCGGCTTCTAAGGGTGTGGGCTGCTTGTCGCCGCCGGATTTGCCTGAACCTTGTGGAAAATGCCTGTAAAGTTTGTGGGATTTGCCTAACCATAGGTATAATCCTGGTGGTGCCCCCTTTCAGATTAGATAGGCGTACAGTGCAGCAATGTGGGGGACCGTGACCAGACTCATTTCTTGACTTTCCTGATTTTTTGCAGCATGCATCACAGGAGGAAAAGGGGCCGATATGAATGCAATGCAAGGGATTGAATCCTTTGAGCAAGTCATGATTCTGATCGTGCTTGCGACTGCGTTTGTTGCGCTGGGCTATGCGTATTGGCTGGCGCGGCAGACGTTTTCTGCTGACAAGGGCAGTGAGGCAATGCAGCGCATCTGGGGCTTTATTCGCGACGGGGCCAACGCATACCTGCGTACCCAGTTGCGCACCGTGGCCCTGCTGATCGTTGTGCTGGCTGTTGCCTTGTTCTTCAGTGTAGCGCTGGTGAAGCCCACCGGCGAGGCGAACGAGCTGTTCTGCCCGGGGGCTGTGCACCAGGCCTATGCTGAAGAACTGGCGGCCAATACAGACCTGTCTGTCGAGCAGGCGCTCATCGCAGTCGAAGACCCGGCGGTAACGCCCAAGCAGGTCGCAATCGAGAACGGCTATGCAGATTTTAACCCGGAACGTGTTGCCGCAGAGATTGAATGCCAGGATGCCGTCTGGGGCGTGGCTATTGGCCGTGCGCTGGCTTTCGCAATGGGGGCGACATTCTCGGCCATGGTCGGCTTCATCGGCATGAACATGGCTGTGCAGGGCAATGTGCGTGTGGCTGCTGCTGCCAATCACAGCTTCAGGCGGGCGCTGACCATTGCCTATCGCTCCGGCACAATCACGGGAATGCTGACCGACGGTCTGGGGCTGCTCGGAGGTACCCTGATTTTCATCATATTCGGCAAGGCCGCGCCAGATGTTCTGCTGGGCTTTGGCTTCGGCGGTACGCTGCTGGCACTGTTCATGCGTGTGGGCGGTGGCATCTATACCAAAGCGGCGGATGTCGGCGCTGATCTTGTCGGCAAGGTCGAGGCCGGGATGGACGAAGATGACCCGCGTAATGCGGCTGTGATCGCCGACCTGGTGGGTGATAACGTCGGCGACTGCGCCGGTATGGCAGCGGACATCTTTGAGTCGTACGAAGTAACCATCGTCTCCAGCCTGATTCTTGGTCTGGCGCTTACTGCCATCACTGGGCAGTTGTTCTGGATCGTGCTGCCGCTGCTGGTACGCGGTATCGGCGTGGTCAGTTCCATCGTTGGGACTTACGCCGTGGCCCTGTGGCGCGTTGATGACGCCGAAGAGGCCATGTACAAGAGCTATGAGATTTCCAGCGCGATCACCATTACCGCGACTTTCCTGCTGTCCGTCTTGTACGCCGGGGCGCAGGAAGGGGACTTCCTGGCGCATCTCTCGCTGGGATCTCTGGTCGCTGTTGGCGTGGCACTGGCGGTGACCTTCAATCCGCTGACAGCTATCGCCACCAGTGCCAACAGTAAGCGCGTGCAGAATATCTCCCGCGCCACGATCTTCGGTCCGGCCCTGGTGATCCTGGAGGGCCTGTCGTTGGGATACCTCTCCAGTGTGTGGTCGGTGCTGGTGATTGTGGCCAGCCTGGCGGCGTCTATTCTGGTTTACAGCGTGACCTTCCCCGCCAACTTGTATCTGCCTGTGTTCATCGTGGGCGTGGTGCTTTCGGTGCTGGCCATTATTCGGGGTGCGATGCGCGATGATGTGGTATCCGGCATCTTCCATGCATTGTGGATTATGGTCGCCACGCTGTTCCTCATCAGCATGCGTGAGACACCATTGGAGCACCGCTTTACGTATACGCTGTTTGGGGTGTCGCTGATCGGCGTGGGGATGCTCTCGCATACTGGCAATAATGTCAGTATGGATACTTTCGGCCCGATTGCAGACAACGCAAACGGGATCGCCGAACTGTCCGGGGAGCATGACTTCACGCCGGAATCGCGCCAGATATTGGCCGATCTGGATGCCGCCGGGAACACCACGAAGGCGATTACAAAAGGCGTCGCCATCGGCTCCGCGGTGATTGCGGCTGTTTCGCTCTTTGGGTCCTTCTTTACTGACATCGAGCGCGTTGTGCCGGAAGGCTTCCATTTTGAGCGCGTGATCAACCTTGCCGATCCGACGGTCTTTGTGGGACTGCTCATTGGCGGCGCTCTGCCGCTGCTGTTTGGCGGGCTGCTGATCAAAGCCGTGAACCGCGCAGCGGGGCATATTATGTCCGAAGTGCGGCGGCAGTTGCGCATTCCGGAGGTGATGAGCGGCGAGCGCACGCCGGATTATGCGCGCGCCGTGCGAATCTCCACGCGGTCCGCGCAGGCGGAGCTGGTGCCGTTGGGACTGATTGCCATTCTGTCGCCCATTGTCGTTGGCCTGCTGTTGAAGGAGCAGGCGTTGGGTGGTTTCCTGGCCGGGGTGATCCTCTCCGGGCAGTTGCAGGCGGTCTTCATGGCAAATGCCGGTGGCGCATGGGACA
>JALSTC010000315.1 GCA_026983935.1 Ardenticatenia bacterium | reverse complement strand
GCCGCGTCGGGCAGCGTCAAGCAGCGCCACTTTGCCCAATTCCGTCTTGCCCCACCGCCGCCCGCACGCCACCACGCGGAACCGGGCCGGATGCCGCATCACCGCCATCTGCCCAGGGTGGAGCATCACGGACCGCACCGTCATAGACGAATTCCCAGCGGATGATCTGTTCCTGCGTGGAGTCATGCGGCAGTTCCAGCGTCCTGATCACATCAACGACGGTTTTCAGCGCGGCGGCAAGCTGATTGAGCGGCGCGCCTTCGATCTTTTCCGGGATGGCTTCGGCCAGCGCCATCGCATCTTTGCGCAGCGCGGCGGCGATGGCCGCATCGCTGGCTGCGGTGGGATGGTGAGCGCCGCCCTTTACATCTGGATTGGCCGTTTTCATGGGCACGAATACCTGTCACTCAGCATTCATCACTTAAAACTCCGGGCGGCGAAGCCTCCCGGAAAACCGCCGCGTTCGCCGTCCGGCTGGTGACGGGCACGCCTGAGGTATGGTTTGTTTTGCGGCCCGTGCGCGGCGCTCTCCGGGAGAGCCTGCCTTCACGGTTCTAAATTAGCACAGATGTTCTGTTCTGTGGGCGAAAAATGTCGCCGTTTTGTTCCCGATTCCTGTACAGATGTGGCTTTTTGTGCTGGTGGCACGTGGTTGGCGGCGGGGCAATGCGAACACGGATGGCGCGAATTGCATCAGATTCGCGTCATCCGTGTGTCCTGGGGGTCCTCAAAAAGGCCGGGGCTGATGTGTCATCCTGTGGACAGGTGATTACCGCCTGCGGCCACCTTTGAGCTGCTCCTGCAGGGCCTCCAGCCCTTCCCAGTCGCCCTTTGCGGCGAGGGCGGCCTGCTCCGGCCAGGTGGCCGGTGCGCCAGAAATGATGCGCACGCCTGCCGCTTTGAGCCGCTTTTCCAGCTCTTCCGGGTCGGCCTGAGCAACCTGGGCAAAAGTGGTGATGCCCATTTCGATCAGTGCGGCGGAGACCTTCGGGCCGATGCCTTCGATGATCTTCAGGTCGTCCGGCTCGGCAGGCGCTTCTTCTGCAGCAGGTTCGGCTGTTGGTTGCGGCTCAGTCTCGGCAGGCGCTTCTTCTGCGGCGGGTTCGGCTGCTGGTTGCGGCTCGGTCTCGACGGGTGGTGCGTGTTCTTCATGGGGTTCGGCATGTACCGCTGTGACCTGCGGTGCTCCATGTCGAAGCGCCCACCATGCCAGAATGATCAGCAGCACGAGGATCAGCAGCAGCGCCAGCCAGAACTCCGGGGCGATCCCGAAATCGGTGGCCTGCTGTGGGTTGGAAAAGCCGGTGAGTGCCAGAATACTGATCATCAGTACGCTGAAAACAGGAAAGTATCTACGCAACATAGACTTGCCCCCTGAACGATGAGAGTGGAGAAAAGGCTGCTGCCCCTAACTATACTTGAAAATGACAAAAGTGGCAGGTTGTTTGCCCGCGAACTACTGAAGTTTGCGTGATGCCGGGCCGACCGGGCCGGCGGTCAACCGATGCCTGTGGTTCTTCTGAAACTGAGCGGGATATGGGAGGCGGGGGGTGGTCGGCGGCCACCCCCCGGATGCGACCCTGGCGGTTTACTGCGGTGTCAGGGTCAGGGAATACAGCGTCTCGCCGTCGTGACGCACGACGCGGAAGGTCAGCGCCCCGTCCTCGGATACCATCACGTGCCCGAAGTTGAAGTGATCGCCCATGAACTCGCCCTCGGCGTACAGCACCGTCGGGTTGAACGTCTGGTCAATGTCGCCGGGTGGAAGGGGAATCGAACTCATGGGGCTGGAGCCTAACTCATAGAAGTCAACGTTGCCGTCGCGGTCAGGGTCATAGCTGATCGCATACGGCCAGTGTGCGTCCGCGCTCAGGAAAACCACATTCTCGATGTTATGGCTTTCGATGTAATACAGCAGGGCCATCAGCTCGGTCTCGTATCCGGAGCGATCGGCGCCATTCGCCCAGCCGTCGTGCCCTTCGACCTGAGGCTGCGGCCAGCCGGTCGGGTAGGACAGCGGCACGCTCGATACGATGAATTTCCACGTTGCCGTCGATTCGGACAGCGCCCCTTCCAACCAGGCGAACTGCTCCGCACCGAGCATGGTCTTATGTTCCAGCGTGATCGGGCTGGGGTCCCAGTTGACCAGCGGGTCACGGTATGAACGCAGATCCAGGATGAAGAAATCGGCGTTTGCGCCGTAGGATACGCTGCGGTACAGCCGGAACGGATCGTCTTCCGTCCCCATGACCGGCCAGTATTCGAAGAACACCTGCCGCCCGTCTGCCAGTAGCTGCGGGTTGATGCGGCTGAGTTCCGGGCCGCCGAAGTTGTCGAGGATTTCGTGGTCATCCCAGGTGACGTAAGTGGGGGTCTGTGCCAGCAGGGCGGCGTAGTGCGGGTCTTCCAGATGATAGCGGTAGCGCGTGCGGAAGCCGTCCAGATCGCGGTAAGGGCCTTCTGCGCCGGGCACGTTCCGGCCCTCGTCCGATGGGCACGCCGAATCAACGTACACGCCGTCGCCCATCATCAGGAAGAAATCGGGCGCTTCTGCCAGCATCGTCTCGAAGATCGTCCAGCCGGTTTCAGGGTTGCGGCAGTAGCCCTGCCCGCCGATGCCGGAGCCAAAGGTAAAGCTGAAGGGGGCGGCCTCATCGGGCGCGGGCGCGGTGTGGAACTGGCCGGTAACCGGCTCGCCGGTCTGGTCTCCGGTGGAGAGCGTCACGCGGTAGGTATATGCCTGTCCGGGTGTCAGGCCCTCGGCCAGCACCTCGCCCGTGAAATCGCCTGACTCGTCAACATCCACCGTAAAGGCGAGCAGATCGCCCGCAAAATCCGGGTTGTCGGCGATCTCGAATGTCAGCGTGCCTTCTTCGCTGCCCCGTGCCCACAGCACCGCTGACGTCGGCGTGATCTCACCACTGATCGGGCCATGTGTGACTGCCGGGCCGTCGCTCTGGGCCAGCGCCACGCTGGTCGTCAGTCCGGCCAGCAGGACGAGGGTTAAAATCATTCTGCGCATTGTGTATTTCTCCTGGTTTGAGCATAAGCAGAGCTAAATTTATGGTCGGCGGTGTGGCTGCCATGCGAGAATACGGTGGCCGATATGTGGATCGGCCCTTTCCGGGAAAATGATTCGGATGCGAAAATGACCTGGACGTGTGGAGGAACGTCTACGAACACTATATCAGCGCGGGTCATG
>JALSTC010000314.1 GCA_026983935.1 Ardenticatenia bacterium | reverse complement strand
GGCATCCCCTGCCGCATCGAGTTTCCGGCCCTGCCGCTTATCAAAGCTCCCAATTGTTTAGAAACCATCAGAAACACTTGACAACAGAAGTGCATCAAAAACTACAATGAATGAAAGGTATGCAGTACAGTGACTTCGAGCGCCGGCGGGTCTGCCAGCATCACCGTCGGGCCATAGCAATTACTGAGAAGCTCCCCGCTTTAGCGGGGAGAGTGGTCACAGAAACAACCGTCAGCTTTCGAGGCCTCATCGCACGGGCGGCGGTGGCGGCGTCCAGGATACAGACTCCACGCCCGCGCCCAGTTCGGCCAGCATGGCATCCAGGTCGGCTGCCCGGGCGATCTGCACCTGTGGTATCAGACCGACCCGATCGGCGGGGGGCCGCTTGAACAGCGCGATCAGCCCGATCTCCGGATAGAGCAGCGCCAGCCGGTCGCGCCCTGGCAGGCGAATGCTGGCCGGGATCGTCACGACAGCAGACGGCTCGCCGTAGCGGGCCAGCAATTCATCCAGTGTGAAGTAAGGGCGCAGTTCAGCAGCCTGCACGGTCTGCACACCGGCGGTCAGCAGCAGAACACAGCCCGATTCCTCAAAGCGCAGCCGGGGAGGTCGTCCGCTGGTGCTCACCACCGGGCCAAACGCCGCGATGGCCTGGGCGACAGTCAGTTCTCCCCCTGCAACACGCAGCACCACTTCCGGCGGAAAGACTTCCGTGCAGTCGAGGGTGGGCGTGAACGTCACCGCCGGGAGACGGGTGGGCACGGGGAAAAGCGGCGATTCAAACGCAGGCGGCGAGCCATCAGGCAGGCTGACGTAGGGGGTTTCGGTGCTGTCCATCGGCAGGGCGGGGATAGACTGCCCCGGCAGCGGCGTGACCGTCGGGCCGAGGGTGACGGTCGGCGCAAGGGATGGCGACGGGGGCGGCAGCGATGGCCCGCAGGCCGCCAGCAGTGCCCCCACCACGCCAATAAAAACGCCCCATCTCCCGATCATCGCCCCGCATCTGTCCATGCCCGGCTATGACTCCAGCGTCTGCGTGCTGAGTTCCCTGCCGGGCCGGAGTTCCTTTTCGTAGGCATCCCACTGGCGGGAGACGTGCATCCCGGCCTTCTCGTACAACCGGGTCGCGCCGGTCAGGTTGGCGGCGTCCACACCCAGACCGACTCTGTACTTGCCGCGCCGATGAAACTCGCGGAAAGTGTGACGCAGCAGGGCCAGCGCGATTCCCTGCCGCCGCCAGGGCCGCCGCACGGCCAGCGTGCTCAGCCAGCCCATTTCCGGGTCTTCGACCCGCTGCGCCCGGCACAGAGATACGCCAACGATCTCCTCACCTTCCGGCGTATCGGTCACCGCCAGAAAACGCAGCTCCGGATCGTCATACGGCCCCTGCGTCATCCAGTAGAGCCAGTCCTCGAACGGATCCGGTAGGTAGCCCCAATGATCGCGGAAGGATGCGTCCACCGCCTCGAATACGGCGCGGTCTTCCTGCCCAAGCCGCCAGAGGCGCACCCGGATTCCTTCCGGCCAGACGGGGGCCGGGGGTGGTACTGCCGGGTCCATATCAATCACCATACGCCAGAAGTGCCGCACCAGCCTGTAACCGCGTGCCTCGAACAGCTCATGAGCTGCCCGGTTGGTACTGATCGTGCTGCTCTGGACGGCCACACGGGCATCGGGCGGCGCTTTTTGCAGGTTTTGCCGCGCCCGCGCCTCCCCCCATTCCAGCAGAAAACTGCCGATCCCCTGCCTTGTATGGTCGGGGTGCACACAGCCCCAGACATACGGACGTACATACGGCGGCGCTTCGTCCCATACTTCGACATAACCCACCAGGCGACCGTCCGGGGCAAAAACCAGCCGGGTATCCGCCGCCAGGTTCATAGCCGGGCTGTTCCATTCCATCAGCAGCAGCTCTGCCGTCGTATCCGGCCTGCCGGTTTCGGCCACCGCCGCGGCATTGACCAGTTCAGCCACAGCATCGGCATCATCCATCGTGGACGCACGAACGCGCATGTTCTCGCGAATCATCACATTGTCAGACGTCATTGCTATTCCTTTCACCGATTCACACTATCCACCAGGAATGCCGGGTCATACGGCTGCATCATACCCGGACGCAGCTCTTTCTCATACACGTCATAACGATACGGTACCTGCTCCATCTCGGCCTCGCGACTGGCCCGCTGGCTGCGGGGTGCAGGCAGCAGCCGATCGTCACCGTGGGCCTGCACACGCCAGAAACGCCGCACCAGCCGGTAGCCCTGGCCGTACAGCAGTCGGCGGGCCATCTGGTTGACACACCAGGCCCCGGCATACAACGCCACACGCATCCCGGCAGGCGCGCGATACAGCCTGTGACGTGCCCGCTCTTCAGCCAGCGCCAGCAGCCGCGTGCCCACACCCCGACCGATATAGCCGGGATGCACGCATATGCGAACCGCCGGGCAGACATGCGGATACCGATCCTGGATAACCGCAAAGCCGACGGCCTGCCCCTGCCCTGCCACTACCAGCCATGCATCCGTCTGCAGATCGAAGCCGGGTATCTGCCATTCGCGGCGCACCCGGCCAACCGTCACACGCACCGCGCCGATTTCCACTATCGCGCAGATGTTGATCAGACCCGCAACGGCGGGCGCGTCGGCCATCCTCGGCACACGAACCTGCAGGCGGTTTTCATCTATCGTTTTCATGATGGTACTCACAATCTTCCATCGTCAAGCATTCCGTGCGCTTGCAGCACAGAGACTAACACTTCCGGTGATTCAAAGATAATCGTCTGTATGCCCAGTGCATCGGCAGCGGTCGTGTTTCGCGCCAGATCATCGATGAACAGCACCGTTTCCGGGGGCAGCCGCAGCCGCTCCAGCAGCAGCCGGTAGATCGCCTCCTCCGGTTTGGCAAGCCCGACATCTGCCGAACTGATCACCTCGTCAAATACGGTCAGATCGAAGGATTCGGCCAGCCAATCGGCCATGTTCCGCACGGCGGTATTGCTGAGCAGCGCCAGCGTATAGCGCGCCTGCAGCCGTTCCAGCAGCGCCCGCATGGCCGGATGAACGCCGCGCCCGGCCATCAACCGCGCCACAAAGGCCCGCCGCTGCGCTTCACTGTGCATCCCCAGCGGCATCAGCCGATCCGCCCAGAAGGCTTCCTCGGTGATCTGGCCGCGTTTGGCCCGCTCCCAGGCATCGCTGCGAAAAAGGTAGTGCCAGAATCCCTCACCGGTCATCCCGACTCCGGCGGCCAGATGATCACGCTGTGCCAGCCAGGATTCCCGGTCTTCCGGCACGTCCAGCACGCCGCCAAAGTCAAAGACCACTGCTGCAATGTTCGTCATTTCTTCCCTCGTCAATCCGGCAAATGCCGGGGGTGACCGCATCCGCGATAGTGTGGTAAGATTCGCCTGGCAGAAAACACGTTCGATTCGCAAGGAGCTAAGGACACCGATGTTGTCCCGACGGCCCGAACGCCCTCCCACAACCGATGACAGGCCCTCACGCTGGGCGCAGTACTATGTGCTGGTCGAGCGTGCGCTGGGGCGTGCCGGCTGGTATCTGGCCCGCACCTATACCGCCCTTGACCGCGCCACCGACGGGCTGCCCCGCTACCTGGCTCGCGCCTGGGTGGATTACAACCGACGTGATTCCCGCCAGGCGGCCTCGCTCTCGTATTATGCGGTCTTCTCCATTTTTCCCCTCATTCTGCTGGCCGTCATCCTGGTAAGCAGTCTGGTCGGCCCGGCGCTGGCGCAGGAACAGGTCCTGCGTATGGTCGGCGACTTCTTCCCGGCGGAAACGCAGAAGCTCATTTCCGATAACATTGCGCTGGCGCTGGAACAGCAGCATTCCTTTGGTCTTGTCGCGGCTGTCGGTCTGATCTGGTCGGCGCTTTCGCTGTTCTCCAACCTGACCGCCGCCCTTGACGATATTTTTCACCCGACGTACATGCGTCCGATGTGGTACAAGCGCCTGCTGGCCTTGAGCATGGCGGTTGTGCTGGCCGTGCTGCTGCTCAGCTCCCTGCTGACCTCCGCGATCTTCCGGCTGATCGGCATCCTGCTGCTTGACCAGCCCAGCCTGATTCTGGAGATCGGGACGCTGTTCCTGCCGCTGGGGCTGAACGTGACGATCTTCGTGATGCTGTTCCGCTACATCCCCCGCGTCGATGTGCGCTGGGACGCCATCTGGCCGGCGGCCCTGCTGGGCGGGATCGGCTGGGAGCTGTCCAAGAGCCTGTTCGTCTGGTACCTCAACAGCTTCGGCAACTTCAGCCTGATCTACGGCTCGCTGGGAACGGTGATCGTGCTCCTCGTCTGGGCCTACCTCAGCTCGGCGATTCTGCTGCTCAGCGCGGAACTCTGCGCGGCGCTGAATGACTGGCTGGCCATGCGAGAAACCAGCCAGTCACAGCTTCTCTAGCCAACTCGCTTGAGTTTACCGGTGCGTTTGGCGTAAAGCTCCGCCTGGCGGAAGGCCCACACCCCAACTGGCATCCCGACAATGCCCAGGGCCAGCAGCGGCAGGATGACACCCCACAGCTCCGCCGTCGGTGTGCCGTCCAGAATGGCGGAACGAATGCCCTCCAGCACATAGGCCGCCGGTGAAATGCGGGCCACGACCTGCAGCACAGGCGGCAGCACCTCGATCGGATAGTAGATGCCGGAGACCAGCAGCAGGAAGGCCTGCACGATGTGCGTCATCTGCGCCCCGCGCTCCGGGTAAAGCAGCGGCAGGATGCTGGCCGTCACGCCCAGCGCGACAAACGAAACACTCCCTGCCAGCAGCACCAGCAGTGCCCCGAGCAGATTGGCACCGGTGAAATCCAGCGAGAAGACGGCGGTCATCGCCAGCCCGATGATCATCGTGAAGATCAGGCTGTAGATGATGGCAAAGCCCGCCTGGCCCGCGATCTGCGTGAAGCGGTGTACAGGGGCCATCAATGTATACTCGATCGTGCCTTCCCAGCGCTCCCACTGGATCATCTCGCTGATGTTGTCGAACAGTCCGGCAAGGAAGCGCCAGACCAGCGTCCCGATCAGCAGATAGACGGTGAAAAACGACGTATCAATGTCTTCCTGCCCGGTGATCAGCGCGGAACCTTCCCCGATGAAGGCGACAGCCAGCGAGGTGGCGGTGGAATACGCCAGCCAGACAAGCTCCCAGCCCCAGTACCGCTTGACCAGGTTGAAGTTCCGCGCCACAAAGGCATAGCTCTGCAGCGCTTCCAATTGCAGGTCAAGATTCTTCCCAAGCATGTTGTCTTACCTTCCCCGTATCGGGGCGTCCGGATGAACGCCCCGCGAACATCTCGTTATGCAACAGCCGGTTCAACCTCGTTCGGATCGACCAGCTTCTTGCCCGTCAGCTCCATGAAGACATCCTCCAGCGTTGGCTCATGGCCGTTGCTGCTGATCAGTGCCTTCAAGCCGGTGGGTGTATCCTCCGCCACGATGCGCCCTTCGTCCAGAATGGCGATGCGGTCGCAGAGCGAGTCCGCTTCGCCCATATCATGGGTGGTGATCAGAATCGTCGCATCATGCACATCGCGCAGCTCGTTGACGAAATCCTGCACCTCGTGCTTCGAACGCGGATCGAGGCCGGTTGTCGGCTCATCCAGCAGCAGCAAAATCGGCTGCGTCAGGAAGGCCCGCGCGATGGCGACTTTCTGCTGCATTCCCCGGCTCATCTCTTCCATCGGCTGGGTATAAGTGCGCGGCTCCAGGCCCAGACGCCCCAGGATTTCAACAGACTTTTCGCGTGCCTCACGTCCGCTCATCCCGTAGAGGCGCGCGCCGTAAAGCAGGTTTTCCAGGGGGCTGAGCTTCTTGAAGAAAGCCGCGTCCACCGACACCCGATTGATCAGCCTTTTAACCGCCATTTCGTGGCGGATGATATCCAACCCGAAGACCTGCACCGTCCCGGCATCCGGGATCAGCAGGGTCGAGAGCAAGCGCACCAGCGTGGACTTGCCGGAGCCGTTCGGCCCCAGAATGCCGTAGATTTCGCCGCGATGGACGTCCAGCGAGACATTGTCCACCGCCGTGACCTGGCGCTTTTCCGTATCCGGGCGGGCAACCCCACCATTGACATCATCGGCTCCGGCACGATGATGGCCACGAAGCCGCTCCCAGATGGGCGGCCTTTGCACGTTGAAGCGTTTGGTGACGCTGCGGACGGTCAAAGCGTCCACCTGCTCCGTAATCGTCATCATCGTCTCCTCTGTCCTCCCCTTCCTGTCTTCCACTCCGACAAGGCGATCTATTTTAGCACACATGTTCTACTCATCCAATTTCAGGTCGGCCTCGATTCCGGGCCGGTTCAAAACGACATGCGCAACGAACTGAACTGCCCGCCCCCCGACAGCAAAAAAGGCCGGGGGGGACAGATTTTCCCCACGGCCAGTACGGGCAGGTAATTAGTGCACAACAAAAAAGGCCGTGGGGTGCGCCCACAGCCTTTGCGTGTTACTTTGTTATTAGCAACACCTCAATGGCGAGCAGGCGCATTACGCCCAGGAACAAAACCATCGCTACCAGCGACGCGATTCCACAGGCGGATGATCACGCTTTTCATCACTGCGCCTTCTCCTTTCTTGAAGATTGCACTGACAGTGTACAGGGATAACGCTGATCTGTCAACCCGACGAAGATTAAAAAAATCCCCGCCCTGCAGGCACGGCAGCACAGGTTCGCCGCCCGGCGTATAATGACCCCGCAGCGTTGATATGAAAACAGGAGCAGACCATGTTCTCACGCGCCGAACGCCGCCGATCCTTCCTGCTGGCCGTGCTGGCCTTTCTGCTGGTGATCGTCATCTGGCAGCTTCCCCAGCTAAACGGGCTGCTGTATCCCTTCCGCTTCTTCGTGACCAGCGTGCATGAGCTGGGGCATGGGCTGGCAGCGCTCCTGAGCGGCGGGCAGTTTCTATCTTACGAAGTGTTCGGGAGCGGCGCGGGCGTCGCCAGCACATCAGGCGGCAACCCGGCGGTGATCATCCCGGCGGGTTATATCGGCACAGCCCTGTTTGGCGCGGCGCTGCTCTACCTGACCAACCGCACACGCTTCACCAAAACGATCGCCTTCCTGCTGGGTATTCTGTTCGGCGTTCTAACACTGCTCTTCGCCCGCAATGCCACCGCCTGGCTGGCCGGTGCGGGCAGCGCGGCGGTGCTGATTCTGCTGGGTTGGAAGGCCCCGCGCTTCATGACCACTTTCGTGCTGAACGTGATCGCGATGATCACCGGGCTGAACGCTGTGCTGGACCTGTGGGGGCTGCTGCACAGTCTGGATTCGGAGGTTGTGAGCAGTCTGGGCGGCGTGCCCAACGATGCCTACAACATGGCACAGTCGGTCGGCATCCTGCCGCCTGCTGGCTGGGCGATGATCTGGATCGTGATATCGGCGGGGCTGCTGGGGCTGTCCGCCTATATCACCTTCTGGCGACCGCTGCGCAAACGCAGGTTCTGATCCCACCCGGCGAAAGAAAAACAGGGGCAGGCTTCATCGCCCGCCCCTGTCGTCACATGTCATCAAGTACAGCGGCGCTATGGAATGGGGTTGATGGCGCTCAATCCGGCGCAGGCTTCGCTGGGAGCCAGGAAGTCGGCGTCAATCCAGCCGAGATGACCGACCCCACCCTCGCCCACGAAGAAAGCGCGATACCAGCCGTTATCCGTCGTACGCAGGTCAGACGGCATGGCGGTGTTGTACGGCACATTGCCCAGCACGGGCGCATCAGTCGTCGGGGCGGCGCGCATCCGCACGGTGTAGGTGTTGCGCACCAGGCACTGCTGCACCGTGCCCGGCTCGACGATCGTCAGATCGAAGGGATAGGTAATCTCCGGGGCGGCTGCTTCTTCGCCAGACTCGGCCTCCGGGACGGTCGCTGTCGCGGTTGTGGGCGCAGCAGCCGCTGTCGCGGCAGCACCGCCGCCCAGCGGCAGCACGCCCGCCGTATTTTCGCAGGCCTCGCTGAGATCAAGGTAGCGCGTGTAAATCCAGCCGAGATGCCCCACGCCGCCTTCACCAACATAAAAGGCACGCGCCCACTGCCCATCAACGGTGTGCAGATCGGAAGGCATGGACGTGTTGTAGGGCACGGTGTCCAGAATCGGCGAGGCGGTGGTCGGCGCTTCACGCATGCGCACACTGTAGGTCGTGCGGACAAGGCATTCCTGCACCGTCCCCGGCTCGACGATGACTGGCTCGAATTCGCCGCTGTACGGCGCAGCCAGAATCGGCGCAGGCGCGGACGTGCTCCCGGATTCGCCAGCCCCGCCACCCGCAGGCACGGAGGCGAAGCTCGGCACGGCATCCATTGACGGCGAGGCATTCTCCGCGAATTCCGCCGTGGCCAGCGCCGTGCCGTTGGCATCGTAGATCACCAGCGACCACGTGGTTTCGTACAGATCGGGGTTCAACTGCAGCTTGCCGGTGAAGTACACATCCACGGCGGAGCCGTCTTCCGGGCTGACAAGGCGGGTCACAAGCTGGGGGGCCTCATAGGCCGCCGCCGCATAGCGGAACAACCCTGCCGGCAGCACACCGACCTCATGCCCCTGCCCTGTGCCGTCAATATGCCAGATACGCAGGTCGCCGCTCTGGAAGCAGGCCAGATAGTTCACCACATCGCCAAAGCATCTATCCTGGGCGTGGCTGACACCGGTGGTCAGTCCCAGCGCCAGCACGGCGGCAAATACCAGCGCCGCTGCCACAAGTAAATGTTTTCGCATAAGCATCACGCTCCTTCTACTGTTCAAGTCTTATTATGCGCCGGATTATATCCCCTCATTTCCCGCCGTCAACCTGAAAGCGACCATCTCTACTGGTGGCCGGTGCAGCCCGGCAGCGACCGGCAGAACGCCTGGCAGATTTCGATATCCGTCCCGGCGTACAGGATATCGAATGTATCACCTTCGATCTGCGTGCTGTAGGCAAAGGCACAGGGCACCATCCCCCCGCCGCCCTGCCCCTCGCTCAGAGCCGCTGGCTGCTGAGCCAGCCCGACGCAGCTCAGAAACGTCTGCGGGTCGGTCAGCAGGTCGCGGTTGGCCACTGCCACAACCCCCGCCACGATCGGCAGTGCCGTCTTGCTGTAGCCCTGCGCCGCCACCGCGCCGATGTCCTGATAGCACCCGGCCACGCGGTCTATCATCTCGATCACCGCCGTCGCCTGGAACTGGCCCAGCAGCGCCGTCCCGGCCTCACCCAGCCCGGCGATAAACTCCTGGATGCTCTGGGCATCGATCGTGGTGTACCCGTCCAGAACCGGCAGCAGGCTGGAGGCAGGTGGTGCGGTATGCGAAGGGCCGTCCGTCACCGGCACACAGGCCGCTCCAAGCAAAGCCAGCAGCACGACAAGCGTCACCATACGCCACACAGATTTATACCTCATCGTTTTTTCTCCACTAAACAAGGGCAACTATTGAAATCGAAGCCGCGAATACTGCCACAAACGTCAGGATGCCGATTCCCGTCTGGGGCTTCCCGGCACGCCCCAGGCCACCCCCGTATTGACATACAGCGAGTCGAGGACATTTTGCAGCAGGGGCAGCGCTGCTGCCGGGTCGGCATCATCGGCGGTGAAGGCTTCCATCACCAGAAAATACGGCCCGGCCTGGCCGTAAAACAGATCGAGCTGGCCCGGCCCAAAGCGCCCGTACAGCGCCTCCGGCTGGGGGACGCGATAGCTGATGCGCAGCGCGCCGTTCTCCTGTGGGGCGCGATCGATCGGCGTGAAAAGCCGCTCATCGCTGTAATAGCTGCCGTCGTAACGCTCCACAGTCTGGCTGAAGCCCGCCGCGCCATCGTCCCCGGTGTTATAAAAATACACCGAGATGAAAGCGCTGTCATCCGGCGCGGCCCACAGCACATGCAGCGCGCTGTCCGTCGTCTCTTCCTCGCGCTGCCAGCCGCCGGGGACGGCGATCTGGAACAGATCGTCCGGGCCGCGGTAGGCCTCTGCGCCCTGGAACGGCGGCGGCGGTGTGACAGCCTGTGCCCCCGGACTCAGCACACCGGAGGCCAGCAAAATGCCGCCGCCCGCGAGGATCAGCACCAGCAGCAATGCCAACCCGATCCACAGCCCCCGCCGCCCGGCAGGGCGTGCCTGTGAAGCCGGAGCAGCAGGAGACGCTGCCGTCGCAGATGCAGCAGCGGTCGG
The DNA here is from genome assembly GCA_026983935.1 of Ardenticatenia bacterium. Classification (GTDB taxonomy): domain Bacteria; phylum Chloroflexota; class Anaerolineae; order Aggregatilineales; family Ch27; genus JALSTC01. The sequence continues at coordinate 4,561 of JALSTC010000314.1, read as the reverse complement.
CGGCACATCGCCCACGATGGTCGGGATGGCTTCATCTCCGTCCGGTACGATTTGTGGGGCCGCTTCCGCAGGTGCGGTTCCGGGCACGTAAGTGCGCTCCACGGCAGAAGGCAGCGGCATGCGCACGGATGTCTCTGAGACAGAAAGGCCGCTCAACGCCTCGCTGAAAGCTTCCGCAAACGCACCCGCCGAAGGATAGCGCCCGGCGGGGTCTTTGAGCGTCGCCCGCAGAATCACTTCCTCAACCGCTTCGGGCAGGTCCGGGCGGTAAGCGCGGGGCGAGGGCATCGGCTCCGTGATCTGCTTGAGCAGCATGGCCATGGGGGTATCGGCCTGGTACGGCTCACGCCCTGTCACCATCTCGAACAGCACCACACCCAGGGCGTACACGTCCGAACGGGCATCCAGCGGACGGCCCTCAGCCTGCTCCGGAGACATGTAGGCCGGAGTCCCGATCACCGCTGAACCGGTCAGCCGCCCGGCGTCCTGCATGATCTGGGCGATGCCGAAGTCGGAAAGGTAGGCATTGCCCCGCTCATCCAGCATGATATTGGAAGGCTTGAGGTCGCGATGAATGATCCCCTCGGCGTGAGCGAAATCCAGGGCGGCGCACACCTGCTTGATCGGGCGTTCCAGATCGGCCAGCGGCGGCAGCCCCTGTTCGATCTGATCACGCAGGCTGCCCCCGGCCAGGTAGCGCATGACGATGAAAGGGATGCGATCAATCTCGCCGAAGTCGTAGACCGGCAGGATATGGGGATGTTCCAGCTCCGCCACCAGCGTGACTTCCCGCTTGAAGCGCTCGATAAACTGAGGATCGTGCAGGAACTCGCGGGGAAGTACTTTGATCGCCACCTGGCGATCATTCATCGTGGTCTGCTGTGCCAGATAAACGGTGGCCATGCCGCCGCGTCCAAGTTCGCGGACGATCTTGTAGTGGCCGATCTGTCGTCCGATCAGATTATCACGATCGGGCTGCGTGTTTTGTTCGCTGCTCATGGATCATCCTGTACCATACTGGCCGACTTATACCTGTCTCGCTCTTTCTCATGGTAGGCCAGAAGCACCGATCACGCAACCAACAATCTCGCCTCAGCCGCATCAGGAATACGTCGGCGGCGGCTCAGGGGGAAGCGCCTCCCGCAGCCAGGCCAGCGCCTCATCGCGATCGAGAAAAGCCCTGAGCGTGCGGTTTGCATTGCGGGAAAGATAGTTGAGATAAATACGAATAACGCGCCCCAGCGCGCCGCGCGGCAGCAGCACCGCCACCCGCCCCCCGACATGCGGGGCCGCGGTGGCCAATTCTCGCGAACGCTGGCGTATGTAAGGCGTCAGCGCCACGCCCGGCGTCGAGACGTCATGCAGCAACAGATACGGGCGATCTGGAGGCCAGACATCCAACATGCGCAGGCTTGCCTCTGCCCAGGCATCCACAGCTTCAGGCACCGTTCTGGAAATAGTCAGGATAATAATCTGCCCCCCGGCAATACGCTGCAGGGTTACACCACGGGTAAGCTCCTTGACAACGGAATCGGCCCCTCCAGAAACCCCCGATGCACCACTCATCATTTCCCCTTCCCCCAAACATTTTTAACTGCCGTGTACAGTACTCATGCTATCATCCGTTTTTCCGGAGTAATTATTTTGTTCTCTGTTATACACTATTCTCATTGGGACAAAAAACGCCCATCTCGATGATCAGACGCGCTCTACAGCCCGGATCATTACCGAAAAAGGGCGGGACACGTCGGCCCCGCCCACTCTCAAGCCTCACATATGCCGCCAGCAGCAGAGCAGCCTCAGCGCCAGGCCAGCGGATAGGCCCAGGCCCCGGCCTCACGTCCCTCCAGCAGCACGGCCCGCGCGCCGTTGGCCGGTGAAATGGCGATCAAATTGGCCGCAGGTTCACGATGATCGTCATCCGGCTCCACATATTCCAGCAGCAGGACGACCTCATCCGTGGCCACGCCCGCATTACGCAGGAAGCGCCCACGTGTCACCCGACGCGGCTCGTCCTCTCCGGCGGCCAACATCCACAGCGAATTATCCGCGCCATCCGCGCCGCCGGACACGTAGAGCAGATCGCCGCCCGGTGTGAAGAACATATCGGAGATCAGGTCGCCCCGCGACCCGGCGCTGATATTCAGCGACTCAGCGCCGCCGTCCAGCGCCAGCCGATGCAGCTCATAGTCCTGGTTGGCCGTAGCGGTCACATAGGCAGCCGTCCCGCCGTCCGGCGAAAACAGCAGATTCATGGCCCTTCCATCGGGAAAGGCATCCACAATCACCTCGGAGGTCAGCGTGGTTACGTTGTTGCTCTCCAGCGTGACCAGCACCAGGTTGGCCAGGTTGGCCAGACGGCCGTTGGGATACGTCGCCAGCACGTGCTCGCCACCCGCCAGATAATAGACCTGATTGATATATGCATTGGGCAGATAGGCACCGCCGCTGGGAATAAAGACATGCGGCGTCACCTCGCCGTCAGGAGTGACCGTGTTCAGCCGCCAGAACGACTCGCCAGGGCAGTGCTCACCCAGTGAAAGGACGACTTCCTCCGCATCCGCGCGGACATCAAGCGCCGCGCTGCGCCAGTCGCAGTCTTCATCCGGGGTAAGTGCCGCCCACTCACGCACGCCGGACCCATCCCAGAAGGACAGCGCCACTTCGTCGGAAAGCCCCTGAGAATCGGTGAAGAACTGGACGAAATACACGCCGTCATCGCGCAGCGCAAAGGCCACCACATTGTCAAAAGTGGCCTGTTCGCTGCCGTCTGTGGTATCCAGCACACGCAGTTCACCATCCGCAAAGACTGAGCTTGTCGCGTCTGACTCGTAATTGATATAAGCCCAGCGTGAGCCATCCGGGCTGAAAGCCGCACGTCCCGCGCCGTTGCAGGCCAGCGAATGCGCATCCCCCCAGCGCTCCAGCTCGGCTTCACCGGCCTGGTCAAGCGGCACACGATACAACCCGCCGCCGATCTGGGGGCCGATATAAGCCATCAGATAATCACCATCGCGGCTGAGGGCATCCGCGCCGCAGGCAAACACCCACGTGCCGGGGCCTTCATCCGGCACATCGCTCAACTTGACCGGCTCGCTGCCCTCTGCATGCCAGAACAGCGTCCCCAGCCCTTCCGGGCGATCCGGCTGCCCCCCTACCTGCCAGACCAGCGCTTCGCCGGATGGGAGCTGCGCCAGTGCACCGACCAGGGTGCCGTCCGACAGGCCGTAGCCCAGAAACAGCGCCACAATCAGCAAAGGAACCGCCAGCAGTCCTACTCGCTTAAGCCATTGCATTCTCTTCACCTCCTGGTTGCCTGCCCTTCCTCCCAACCCGGCCATGTGCCGGGAGATGCCAGGCAAAGGGCGAACATCCGTCAAGATCGCCAGCAATACGGCAATCAGCGTCTCAGCATCCTTATTCTCTTACAATTTGCCGTCCAGCCAAATAGCACCTTAGTGTGAGTTTGCCACATGGTATAATCAAAACGCTGCTGACAACTCTTACTTCCACCGACGAGAAAGGAAATATACACCATGGAATATCGTCGTCTGGGAAACTGCGGTCTAAAAGTCAGCGCCCTCAGTCTGGGCGGCTGGACGACCTACGGCGATCTGGTCAAAGACCGGCAGACCGTCCGCGATATCATCATCCGCGCTTATGACGCGGGGATCAACTTCTTCGACATCGCCGACATCTACGCACGCGGCGAAGCCGAGCGCATGATGGGCGAGGTGCTGCGGCTGTTCCCGCGCCATACATTGGTCATCTCCTCCAAAGTCTTCTGGCCAATGAGCGACGATGTGAACGACCGCGGGCTGTCCCGCAAGCACATCATGGAGAGCATAGACAAATCGCTTCAGCGCATCGGCACGGACTACCTGGATATGTACTTCTGCCACCGCTACGACGAAGAAACGCCCGTCGAGGAAACCGTCCGCGCCATGGATGACCTGATCCACCAGGGCAAAGTCCTCTACTGGGGCACCAGCGAGTGGACCGCCGCCCAGATTCAGGAGGCGCTGGATATCTGCGACAAACACGGCCTCTACCGTCCGCAGGTGGAGCAGCCGCAGTACAACATGCTCGTCCGGGAGCGTGTCGAACAGGAAATCCTGCCGCTGACGGAAGCAGAGGGCATGGGGCTGGTGATCTGGAGTCCGCTGGCCAGCGGCGTGCTGACCGGCAAATACGATGATGCCATCCCGGAGGACAGCCGTCTGGCCCGCATAGACTGGCTGCGTGAGGCGATTCTGGAGCGCGACGAAAACCCGCTGCCAAAGGTGCGGGCGCTCAAGCCCATTGCCGAGAAGCTGGGCATCACGCGGGCGCAGTTGGCGCTGGCCTGGACGCTGCGCCAGCCGGGCGTCAGCAGTGCCATCACCGGCGCGACTCGCCTCTCGCAGCTTGAAGATAATCTGAAAGCGCTCGACGTCACCCTGACCGAGGACGTGCTGGCAGAAATTGACGCCGTGCTGGCATCGTGACACTCCCCACGCCTAAAGGCGGGGGCTTCTGACGGACGCTTGCCCTTGCCCGCTCCCCGGAGGGGCAGACAGAG
>JALSTC010000313.1 GCA_026983935.1 Ardenticatenia bacterium | reverse complement strand
CATCAGCGGCCAACAAACCGGGCCACCGCGTCCAGATGTGCCTTTGCCGCCCACAGCGGCGGAAACATCTTGCGCTCCGCCATCAGCGCTTCGTCATGAGGCAGCGTCAGCCCGGCATGCAGCAGCGCCTTGACCGCCCGCACCGCCGCCGCATCCGATTCCGCGATCTGCGCGGCAAACTCACGGGCAGCAGCCAGCGCTTCGCCGGGCGGCGTAACGTGGTTGACCACGCCCATGGCATGTAATTCCGCCGCGCCGTAGGGCCGCGCAGAAAGCATTATCTGCATCGCTCTTGAATAGCCCACTAGCCGCAGCAGCCGCTGCCCCGCGCCCCACCCCGGAATCAGCGCCAGCCGCAGATGCACCAGCCCCAACTGCGCCGTCTCGTCGGCAATACGCAGATCACAGGCCAGCGCGATCTCGCTGCCCCCACCCAATGCCAGACCGTTGATCGCGGCGATAACCGGAATGGGCAGCCGCTCCAGATCGCGCAGGGCATCCCCCACCAGCGCCGCCAGCCGCGCCCCATCGGCTTCGGTCGGATAGCTGGCCAGTTGACGCAGGTCGCCGCCGCTGCAAAAGGCCTCCGTCCCCGCGCCGGTGAGAATCACCACACGGGCGGTCGCATCACCCCGCTGCGAATGGACTGCCCCGGCAAACGCCTCCATCGTCGCCCAGTCCAGCGCATTGCGTACCTGCGGGCGGTTGAAGGTGATCGTCACCACGCCGCTGTCATCACGCGCAATCAGGAGGGTGCCGGGATGCGGCATCATCAGGCTCCTTCTCAAGCGGCATCGGTGTGCCAGAAATTCCGCGCAGGTAGAAAAGCGGTTTACAGTCAGTCAGCATACCGCCCCACAGTTTACCCCGAACGCCCCATCCCTGCCGAAACAGGCGGGCGTGAGTGTAAGGTTTCCGTCAGGTTAAAAGCGGTTGCGCTCCATCCGGCAAATGCTAAACTTGCTGTAACCGTGAGGGCACACGGTCACAGCAAGCCGTTTTTCCACAAAACACAAGTTTCCGCTATAGTGGGCCGACCAATATGATCTCGAAGCCATCTGGAGCAAGCGCAATGAAAACTGCGATGTCCCACCTGCAACGATTCTCCGTCTTATTGATCGTCGTCGCCTTATTGAGTGTTCTTGTCCCGCCGGTGCTGGCGCAGGGCGGACGCATCGCCGATGCCCAGGTCGTGACACCCTACCTTAATATGCGCAGCCAGCCCAGCCAGAGCGCCCCCCTTGTGCAGCGTCTGAGCTACGGTACGCTGCTGACCGCGCAGGGGCGCAACGCCGACGGCTCATGGCTGTATGCCAGCACGGACGCCGGCGTGAGCGGCTGGGTGAAGGTCAGTTGGCTGGCCCTGCGTGTGGGCATGGACATCGCCGCGCTGCCGGTGACTGACGCGGGCGGCAGTCCACCTGTCGAAGACCCTGCCGCTGTGCCCATCCTCGGCGCACCCGGCGGAGGCGAGACACCCACAGCCAATACCGCGCCGATCAGCGGCGCAGCGGCCACCGTCACCACCCGCCTGAATATGCGCAGCGGGCCGGGCACACAGTACCGCCGCCTGGGGACGATGGCTGCGGGCACGCAGGTAGCCCTGCAAGGCCGCGACATCAGTGGGCTGTGGGTCTACGGCACAACCAATACGGGTATGACCGGCTGGATGGCCGGGCGGTATCTCTCCGGCGCGGCAAGCGCGTTCGGCAGCCTGCCCGTGATGGATGGCTCAGCGCCCGTTGGTGCGGCATCTGCCCCCCCGACGCAGCAGCAGGTCGCGGCGGCTCCGCCTCCTGCCCAGGCCGCGGCCCCGGCCCCGCCCCTGCCCGGCAGCACATCCGGCGGCTTTGCCCTCGGCGGGCATATCAGCGGCTACGGCTACCAGAACTGGATGCAGGTCGCCGGGATGACGTGGGTCAAGCAGCAGGTGGTTTACGGCCTCGGGGCGGATCCCAACAGCTATGCCGGGATGATCAATGAAGCGCACGCTCGCGGCTTCCGTATCCTGTTGAGCGTTAAGGGGCACCCCTGGGAGCTGGCCGGAGACCCGAATTACATCCAGAATTACGCCGGTTTTGTCGGCGGGCTGGCCGCGCTTGGCGCGGACGCCATCGAAGTCTGGAATGAGATGAATCTGGACCGCGAGTGGCCCGCCGGACGGATTGACCCCAACTGGTACACACAGCTTCTCGCCGCCGCCTATAACGCCATCAAATCCCGCAACGGCGGGACGATGGTCATCAGCGGCGCGCCTGCTCCGACCGGCGCGGAAGGAGCCTTCGGGCTGGCGCACGTCTGGAACGATGACCGCTATATCCGGGGCATGGCCGCTGCCGGAGCCGCCCGCTATGCAGACTGCATCGGCGTGCACTACAACGAAGGCATTGTGCCCCCCGGTCAGCGGAGCGGCGACCCACGCGGCGATAATTATTACACGCGCTTCTTCTGGGGCATGGTGGATACCTACTGGGGTGCGTTTGGTGGGCAGCGCCCGCTGTGCTTCACCGAACTGGGCTACCTTTCACCGGAAGGCTACGGCATTCTGCCCGGCAGTTTCTCCTGGGCACAAAACGTCAGCGTGGCACAGCAGGCATCCTGGCTGGCGCAGGCGGTCTCTCTGGCACGCAGCAGCGGGCGCGTGCGCATGGTGATCGTCTGGAACGTGGATTTCACGGGCCGCTGGGGCGACGATCCGATGGGTGGCTATGCCATCGTGCGGCCTGACGGGAGCTGCCCGGCCTGCCAGGCGTTGGCGGGGGTGCGGTGAGAACACGCGCCAAAAGTACAGCACTCGCCAAAAAATGTGGTAAATTAGCCGGGTTGTGGGTATAAATCCCTGCCTGACTTGCGAGACTTGTGGGGGCGGCTCCCGAATCTGAGTCGCCCGCATTTCACGCATAGCAAGAATCACAAATGGAGGCGTGCCTGCTTTTTTCCGCACATCTCCCATGAAGGATGGTGCAATGACATTTGTAACGAACGAAAACCCCAGACCGGATGATGACTTTGAAGACATGGAGCCAGCGGCGATCTCGGAGGAGCCAACCGGAACCCCGCCCTCGATGCCGCCCGTCCCCCCACCCCAGGCACAGCCGACACCGCCGCCAATGACTGCCGTTCCCCCGTCCGGAGGTGGCAGGCAGGGTCGGGGCGGCTGTCTGCTGCCCGCGCTGGGAATCGGCTTCATCGTCCTTGTGCTGGTCGTGATCGCGCTGCTGCTG
>JALSTC010000312.1 GCA_026983935.1 Ardenticatenia bacterium | reverse complement strand
ATATCCGTCTGGTGCACGGCCCCGGCGACAGCGACCTGCTGATGCAGTGGTACGGCGAGTTCCCCGGTTTTGATCCGGCGGACTGCTTCGTGATCATCGGGGATCACGGCGAGATCGCGGCACACACCATGCTCATCCCCCGGACACTGCGCATTGGCCTGTCGTCCATCCCGGCTGCTGAGGTCGGGGTGGTCGGGACGCTGGAAACTTATCGTGGGCGTGGCTACGCAACGGCGCTCATGGAGCGGGCGCTGGAGCGGATGACCGAGCGCAGCGATGCGCTGGGGCTGATCTTCGGCATCCCCAACTTTTATGAGCGCTGGGAGTTTGAGTATGCCGTCGGGCTGTACCTGACCAGCTATGAATCGGAGATCGATCTGGATGCTGCCCTGACGGCGGGGCGTTGGGACATGACCCACAGCTACCACCGCCGGGCGGCGGCCTATCTGGGCATGAGCGGGCGGCAGGTCACAGTCCGGCCATTTTACAAAAATGATCTGCCAGCGGTGATGGCGCTCTATGACCGGGAAAGCCAGCGCGGCCACTACCTGATTGACCGCGACCTGGCGGCCTGGGAATGGCAGCTTGACTATCTGACCGACATCGGGCGCTACGACAGGGATGATTTTCTGGTCGCGGAAGTGGACGGCGAACTGGCTGCCTATGTCCGTGTGGTCAGTAAGGGGCAGGTGAACTGGTTCCGGGAGAACGAGGCCGCCCGCTTTTCCATTGTGGAGAGCGCAGGAACTGACGCCGACGCCACCGAGGCGCTGCTGAGCGCCGTCGCCGCGCTGGCCCGTGACTATGATGCCGGGCGCATCGGTGTGTTCGTGCATCCGGAAAGCCAGATGATGCGGCATGTCCTGGCGCATGGCGGGGCACGCCGTGATTTTACCGGCGCGGGCTTTCTGCGGCTGCATGACCTGCAGCTTCTGCTTGACCTGCTTGCGCCGACGTTTGAGGCCCGGCTGGCCGGGTCCGCTTTTGCCCGGCGCGGCTTTCATCTGCATGTAACGACCGAGCACGAGGACGCACTGGTAACGTTGGGAGTCGGTGCCGAACATGTGACTCTGGAAATCCCGGCGACGGACATGGTGCGGCTGGTCACGGGATGGTTTGGCATTGACGACCTGCCGTCCCGCTACTATAGTGAACACCAGCGCGACCTGCTGCGCGTGCTCTTTCCCAAGCGGGAGCCGCGCATTGGCCTGCTGGATATCCTGTGAGGCGGATGGTGCAACGCCTATGAGTGAGATTGCCGTGCGTCTGGCGACGCTGGATGATGCTGCCGCGATCACTGCGATTCACACCTCTCAGATCAGCCGCTGGCAGCGCTTTAACGAACGCGGCGAAGTGGAAGACCTGCCCTATGAGGCGCTCACCCTGTATGAGCGCTGGCTGCACGGCGGCCCCTGGATGAGCATCGAAACGTGCGCCGTGCATCTGACTCATTTGCTGCGCGGCGCAGGTATGCCACTGGTTGCTGAGTTGGATGGACGGGTGCTGGCCGAGGCGGAAGTGTTCCACGGTGTGGAGCCGCCGCCGTTTGGTGATCACCTCAATGTCTCTGTGCTGTATGCGCATCGCGATCATCAGGGGCAGGGACTCGGCGCTGCGCTGCTGGATTACATTCTGGCGACGGGCCGCGAGTTGGAATGCGAGCGTGTGACCGTGGCCCATGTTGAGACCGTCGATTTTTACGAACGGCATGGCCTGCGTCAGGTTGCCAGTGGGCAGCGCTTGAACTGGCGTGCGCGGCCCGGTCAGGTTTTCTACCAGGCCACCCCACATCTGGAGGACGACCCGGCACAGATACGCGGCTGGGCGATGCCGCTGGGACGCTTTCAAAGCGCCCACCAGGAATGGGTGACACGCTGGCCAGAACTGTGGGTTGGCGTACCCGGCCTGCGTGACCAGCGTATTGAGCGGCTCAAATTCAATGTCGCCGGGAGTGATTTTTTCGTCCTCTATGCCGAATCGCGCTATGATCCGCGCCGGGCCGCTGTATATGTGTGGACGCCAACGCCGTTCACCGGGCCGATGCTGACCGCCATCAACGATAAGGCGCACAAGCTTGGCTTCCGCCGCCTGGAGACTTATGTCATGGCGGAACAGGCCGGGCTGCTGGGGCCGGATGCCGAGCCTGACGGTTACACGCAGGACCTGTACAGCATCGAACTGTAGCGCGCGGCTGTTGTGCCTGGCTCCTGCCGCCCTGTTGCAGCGTGATCGGCGGCGGTGAGCTTTTCATTCTGCCGGGTAAAAAACCAATGAGGGATGACTCCAACGCTTCGCCACCGCTGCCAGCGACCGGCGAACCGCAAACGCTTGCTGCCAGTATCAACGCCCACACGCTGCGGGAGCTGCTCACGCATCGGGGCTTCATGGCCCTGCTCATCGGCCAGTGGGCTTCCTATGCTGGCGATCAGTTCACCCTGATTGCCGTCATCCCCGCCCTCGATCGTCTGAGCAGTGGCAACACCCTGCTCACCGCCGGTGTGGCCATTGCGCTGGCCCTGCCGCAGATCGTTTTCGGCCTGATCGGCGGTGTGCTGGTCGATCGCCTGGATCGCAAGGCCGTTATGGTGGTGACCGATTATCTGCGCGGCGCGGCTGTTTTCTCCTTGATCTTCGTGCGCAGCGCCGGGCTGATATGGGTTTTCTTTCTGGTGGCGGTCATTGTCGGGACGAGCGGAACGCTGTTCTTCCCGGCGCGGGCGGCAGCGCTGCCTGCCATCCTGAACAAGCGGCAGCTTGCGGCGGCCAATGCCCTGCTGGAGGCGGGGTTCGTCATCGCACTGATTTTTGGCTCCGGCGTGGCGGGCGTGCTGGTGGATCGTTTTGGTAGCGGTGTGGCATTTGCCTTTGACGCAGCCACCTATTTCCTCTCCGGCACGTTGATCGCCACTATGCACATCCCGCGCACGGCCAACCGGCCCAGCGGGCAGTCGGCGGCGGCTGTCTGGGAAGAACTGCGTGTCGGGCTGCACTATGTCTGGCATACCCGTGCCATGCGTTACATCATGGCCCTGTCGGTTGTGGTGGCGGCGGGACTCGGCGCGGTGATCATCCTGGTGTTCGAGTATCTTTTCCGCGAGCTTGGCATTGACGCGACCGGCTTCGGTGTGGTGATCGCCACGCTGGGGGTGGGGATCATCATCGGTGGTGTGCTGATTCAGCGGCTTTCCCGCTTCCTGCCGACGAACCGCCTGGTGGCCCTTTCG
>JALSTC010000311.1 GCA_026983935.1 Ardenticatenia bacterium | reverse complement strand
TAAGCTGTGTTCACGATCGGAAACCAGGTCGTAGACCAACCATGCAATATCCGCTTCCTCTGGTGGTACTTCGGGCAATACAGGCAGTGTACCGTAAAACCCGTGATGCAGCGCCACTGCCTGCTTTTTGTCCCAGGCCTTGAGAATACTGCCTTTGTACATGAGTTGAGGAACAAGCCTCTTACGGGATGAGGACAGGTAGTCTGGGCGGGGATAGTTGCGTTGACCTGTCCAATCTATTGAATGGCTTCCTGTAGGATTTTGCATGTAGTGTTCAAAAGGACGGCGTATATTTCCGGAAATATAGACTGCCTGCACCTCCAATGCTCCAAAATCAAGCACATGCCCTTTTTCATCATAGGCAACCAATACAAGATCAATATTCCCCGCTGATTTCCCAAATTTATCGTTCAGGCGCACTTCGCTCAATGTTGTCCAGGTTGTACCTGTTGGAAAGAAAAAACCCGCTGCGTCGGCAGTAATCAGCCAGTCCTGACGGAACCGCACAGGGCATATAATTGCCAGTCTGTTATCATCTTCAAATATGCTACAAACGCCCAGTGGGTCGTTTGCTTTGTCTTTGGTGCAGTTGGCTGCCCGATTATTGTATGGGCAGAGCCGATTGTTACGGTAATGCCTGGCTTTCTGTGAATCATTATTGATGGGGGAATCCAAAAACCTCGGCCAGGGGATTTTTAGGCGACATTCTGTCTAGCTACTCCCATCCTGTGTCTCATCCACCCGCACGGCGCGGACGATGTAGCGCTGCGTATAGGTGGCTGCGTTGGGGCTGTAATCGTAGCAGGTGAGCAGGGTCAGCACCTCGAACGGTGTCGGCTGCAAAATGCTCAGGTCATGGGGATCGACAAGATCGGTCGCCACGACTTCGTAGGTGTAAGGCATGCCCATGAAATAAACCTGAATCCGATCGCCGATTTCCAGTTCGTCCAGCCGGTAAAAAGGCCCCGGCTCAAAATCCGCCAGCTCGTAATGCGCCCCGATCACCACGTTGCCGCCCTCTCCGGGGTAAGCGGTGTACTGCAAATGGCCCGCTTCTTCCGTAAAGACGCGGAATTCCCATGTGCGCCGATGCACCCAGGCCTGATACACGGCCACATTGACGTCAATTTCCGGGATGATCAGTTGGAAGAACGTTTCCGCCGTGATCGGACGCCGCACGCCATCACCGCCGCCCAACAGCGGAAGCGTCTCCGGATGGACATCGGCCCCCGCCGCGCCCACCGTCCCGACGACGACCAGCAGCATCGCCAGTAAAATCAGCCGCCGCATGACCTGCTCCTCATCTGCATTCCTGCATTTTCAGTATACGGCCATTTTTCCGGCACAGCCACAGGACTCTCGTCACAAAGAATGCTGTGATCGGGCAGGGCAGCGACCCCGCCAGCAGGGACATTGCGGGTTGACGAAGGCGGTGCCACACGCTATGCTTCTGGCGGGGGTGGATGTGCCCCGGTGGGTGCCCCGGTCTTCAAAATCGGTGGCGGGTTGCGCAGAGCAAGCCGCGGTGGGTTCGACTCCCATCCACTCCCGCTGTAAACGAAAAAGGCTCACGTGTTGTGCGTGAGCCTTTTCTGCTTTTCAGGTGTGTGATGTTCCCTAGAAGCCCTGAAGCTGGCTGAAGTCGGCGCGGCCCCTGGCCAGGGCGGCGATGGCCTGCAGCAGTGCCAGCCGGTTCTCCCGCACGGCCTGATCCTCGGCCATGACCAGCACCTCGTCAAAGAAGCGCGTCACGGCGGGGATCATCGGCTCGAAAGCGGCCAGCATGGCCCCCACGTTGTCCTCCGCGGAGAGTTTGCCAGCGGCCTCTGCGTAGGCGGCATACAACGCCTTTTCTGCGTTCTCGGTCAGCGCGTCCGGATTGAGCGTATAGGCAGGTTGATCGCGGGTGATGCGCACGCAGCGGGCGAAGCTGTCCAGAATATGCGGCCAGTCTTCGCGGCTCACCCACAGGGCCAGCTCGCCAACCCCGACTGCCGCCCGGTAGGGATTGCGGCTCTGTTCGGCCAGCACGGCCTCGATGATGTGATGCGCTTTTTCGTCCCCCTGCAGCCAGACCCGCAGCCGCCCGGCGATGAAATCCAGCACGGCCTCGCGTGTTTCCGTGTCCACGGGGATCGGCTGCGCATCAGCCACCGGCGCGAGCGCTTCGGCCAGATCGAGGTCAATATGACGTTCGATCAGAATCTGCACGATGCCCAGCGCCGCCCGCCGCAGGCCGTAAGGGTCAGCCGTCGAGCGCGGGGCCAGTCCTGCCGCGAACAACCCGGCCAGCGAATCCAGCCGGTCGAGCAGCGCCAGCGCGATCCCGGCTGGCGTCTCCGGCAGGCGGTCGCCCGCGCCGCGCGGCAGCCAGTGCTCGAAGATCGCCTCGGCGACGGCTTCTGGCTCGCCGCTGACCAGCGCGTAGTGCCGCCCCATGATGCCCTGCAGCGAGGTCATTTCCACGACCATCTCGGTGCCCAGATCAGCCTTGGCCAGTTGGGCAGCCCGTGCCGCCACCCGGCGATCTTCTTCGCTCAGGCCCAGCAGATCGGCCATGGCGGGAACCAGCCCCGCCACCCGGTTGTTCTTGTCCAGCACACTGCCCAGCTTCTCCTGGAAGGTCAGCGTGCTCAGGCGCGGCAGGAATTCCTCCAGATGCTTTGAAGTGTCTTTCTCGTAGAAGTAGGCCGCATCTGCAAAGCGGGCGCGGATCACATGCTCGTTGCCGTGGATGACCTTGTCCAGGTGTTCGGCGTCGCCATTGCGCACGGCGATGAAATAGGGCAGCAGATCGCCGTTTTCGTCCTCAACGGCAAAGTAGCGCTGATGCTTGCGCATGACCGTGACCAGCACGTCACGCGGCAGGCTGAGGTAGGAGTCCTCGAAGCTGCCGCGCAGCACGGTGGGCCGTTCGACCAGATTGGTGACTTCCGCCAGCAGCGCCGGATCATCAGGAATGCGCCCGCCGACTTCCGCCGCCAGCTTCCGTGCTTTCTCTTTGATCAGGGTCTGCCGCTCGCGTTCATCCAGAATGATGCCCTGCCGGGCCAGTGTGCGGAAGTAATCCGCCGGTGATTCGACGGTCGCTTCCGGGGAGCCATAGGGCCGCAGCCCGCGCGTCACGCTGCCGCTGGGCGTGTCGGCGTAAGTGAAAGGGATCACATCCTCGCCAAAGAGAGCCACCATCCAGCGAATGGGACGGCTGAAGGCCACGCCGCTGGCATTC
>JALSTC010000310.1 GCA_026983935.1 Ardenticatenia bacterium | reverse complement strand
TCGCTCGCCGGGTGGATTTCCGCAGTGGGTATATGGAAGCCATCACCGAGATGGCACAGGCCCGTTATCAACAGGGGCACAAGGAGCATGCCCTGCGTCTCTACCAGCGTGCCCTGAATGAAGATATCACCCGCGAGGATATTCACCGCCGTGTGATCCAGTTGTTTGCAGAATTGGGCCGCCGCAGTGAAGCGGCTGCTCACTACCAGAAGGCCTGGAAAGAGTTCCGTGCGATGGGCATGGCATTCTCTGAGGAAACCGAGCAGCTTTATCAGCAGATCATGTCCTGACTGCCCCGACTCAAGGCAGGCGAATCAATAGCCCAGACCGCCCGCATAGTGTGGACGGTCTGGGCTATTCTGCGCCCCCTGAAGGATTCGAACCCTCGGCCAACTGCTTAGAAGGCAGCTGCTCTATCCACTGAGCTAAGGGGGCGGGCTGCATCTGCCCTGTATTGTACGGGGGGCAAAAAGTGCCGTCAAGCCAGAATCCGGGCACTCAGGGAAGGTAGGGGCGGATTCCTTTATAGACGCGCCGCCCGGAGAGAGTTCGCAAGATCGTCATCGGTGGCCTGCCGATGCGTTCTGCCAGTTCCACCGGTGTCAGCGGTACATTGTTGTTGGTCAGGAATACTCTGAATACCGCATCAACCAGCGATGTTGGTGGCAGGAAATAGGCCGGATCGCGTGCCGCTTCCTGCAGGGCCATCCGCAGCGCATCAACCCGGTGCACTTCGGCGGTTTCCGGGTCTATCCAATCCGATTCGTCGCCCTCTTCATGATCGGCAAAGTAGGCCTGCTGCTCTGGCAGAAGCTGGCTGATCATATGAATGCGCAGGTCCTGAGCGCTGCGCTCCCACCATTCATAGTCGATGTGAAATCTGGTGTCCATCGTCGGCTTTACGCGCCGACTGCCACTGCCTGGAGTCATGCCGATTATTTCCTTAGAGCAGTTCTGAGCATCTCAAACCAACCGGAAGCGTACCATTCTTTGCCGGGCAGGCTAACCCTGACCGGCCAGCCGCCAGTACAGCCCCCCAACATGCTCAAATTCCGGCTGGGCTTCCAACGCTGCCAGGATCGGGCCGGGCGGGCAGCGTCGTACGACATTCACAGCACTGTACAATGTCTTGGCGTGGACGGCCATTTGAGGTGTCAGCCGTGCCAGTTCAGGGAGGAGCTGTCGGATGATGTCAATCAGGCCGCGACTCTGTGCTCGCATCACATCCCTGATCGCGTCTACCGCATCCAGATCATCCGCGCCCAGCACCATCAGGTCATCATAGGCCGCACCGATTGACCGCTTGTGATTCTGGTATGTGATGCGCCCGTTCTCCGGCACAACCAGCCGAACCCACTCCGTGCGTGGGCGATAGCCCTCAAAGTCGATCACAAAGCGATCCGGGTCATCCATACGAATGACACGCACAAATGCCCCGATGGGAAGTTTATGGGTACGATAAAAGCGATCGAGACCGTATACATAGCGGCCTTTTCGTACGACCCACCCTTCGTATTCGTCACCGGTTTTGCCGTCCACAAAAGTGATCAATACGCGATCGGCCTCGTATGCCGTCGGGAACATGGCGGAAAGTGCTGCATTCAGCGGCAGCGTGCCGCTGCGCCGATGGGGATAGATGAGCGCCAGCGTGACTTCATCCGGCACAGTTTCAGGAGCAGGCAGCGGCGAATGTTCGTCGGCGATTTCGGCTTCCAGCGCCAGGGCCTCTGGAGAGAGAAGGTCGCGGGCGTAAGGAATTGGATCATATACCAGATGCGGCGGGGTGTTGCGCACCTGCTCTGGCTCCAGCCGCCGCAGGTACCAGCGCACCAGTCCTGCCGGGCCGACTTCATCAAATCGGCTGTCATGATAGAGCACGTAATTCAGCGCAAATTCCTGGAGTGTGGGGTTGATTTCTTTGGGCAGCTCCAGGACAGGCAGCATGTCCGCCGCCGCAAGAGGCCCACCGCCGTGCATATCCAGCAGCGCCTCCGCCAGATTGATGTGTCCCTCATTTAATGTCGGCAGCAATGACTTGAGGAACCACTGGCCCGCTGCATAGGCTATGTCCTCTACCTGCTCCAGGCGTTCTCGGATCTGCTCCCAGACGTTGTCGCCATGTTCGGCCACGATTACATCAATGTCAATCGGTTCCAGTATTTCCTGCACCGACTGGCCGTCGGATTCGCGGTTGAGCACATGCGGCGTTTGCAGGTCACTGGCGAACTCGCGCCGGACGCCACCCTCAAATTCCACCTGAATCACGGTGAACTCACCATGTTCCGGGTTGGACCCTGGCCGTGTCCCAACGACTTCCCCCAGTGCAAAGTCCAGTGCCGGGAAGACCAGTTTTTGGCCGATCTCATAGTGTGCCCGCGGCTGGAAAAGTTCGCCTTCCGACAGACGCCTTCGCCACTCTTCTTCTTCGCTTCGCACCCGATGCTCGACGACAAGCCGCACCAGCTCATCCCTGCTCAGCGGCTTTTCTTCTTCCAGCATTACACTGAACAGGTATTCAACATCTGCATCTGTCAGGTTGAAGGAACTGGTCCAATAGCGCGTGGCCAGGGTTTGACGCCCAAACAAAGATACTGCCTCCACCGAGGAGCCCAACCTTACTCAGACAAATTCGGAGAAAAAGGTACAGAATTCCGGAACATACATATTATAACGTCCGATTAACCTTTCGCAACCGTCAAGATAACCTCTGCCAGGGCAGGGCTGCTAAATGATTTGTTACCGGAAATGGAGCATATGCTTTCCACATAGTAGACATTCCTATGCGCCCTGTGGTAGACTATCAACAGATCAACCCGCTGGCAGCAACTATGCGGAGGCGCAAAATATGACCGGGGAAGAGGCAGCCCCTACCGTAGTCTGTATAGAAGATGAGCCGGAAATGATCGAGTTGGTGCGGCTGATCTTGAGTAAGAAAGGCATCAAAGTCGTTGGCGCAGGAGGAGGACGCGAGGGACTGGAAATTATCGAGCGCATCCGTCCCCAGTTGGTTCTGCTCGATCTGATGATGCCAGATATGGATGGGTGGGAAGTCTATCAGCAGATGAAAGTCCACGCTTCCATGAAAGATATTCCGGTCATCGTTGTCACAGCCAAGGCGCAGAGCATTGATAAGGTCCTGGGGCTGCACATCGCAAAAGTGGATGATTACATCACCAAACCCTTCGGGCCATCTGAGTTATTGAACAGTGTTGAGCGTGTCCTGCGGCAGTTTGCTTCT
>JALSTC010000309.1 GCA_026983935.1 Ardenticatenia bacterium | reverse complement strand
GCACCAGATTATGGAGCGTCATCGGCACCAAGTTATCATCATCCGGGGCCAGAATGTCGCGCCACAACACACGCGGGACCAGCCCAAAGGCCCCGCCTGCGTCCACTTTGATCATGGCATCATTGATCAGGTGAATTTCCAGGTCACCGATTCGAATCATCGCCCTCACTCACATTTTACAGAAGCCAGCACTCCGGTGCTGTCCTGCTGGCTGTCCTGCTCCTGGCGGTCAAATTCGCTGCGCAGGGCCTCCAGCAGCGCCGCCTTCTCCTCCGGTGGGAGAAAAGCGGCCCGCGCTGCCGCCAGCGTATATTTGCGCAAATCGGAGGGTGAAAAGCCCAGCGCTTCCACCGCCAGCATCAGCTCATCGGAGAGTGCAATGTTGCTGATCGTGGGATCATCGGTATTGATCGTCACCGGCAGTTTCAGATAGTACAGATCGCGCAGAGGGTGGTGCCGCACATCCCGTACAACACCGCTCTGCAGATTACTGGTCGGGCAAACCTCGAAGACCACACCGCGCTCAACTGCCAGCCGAACCACGCCCGAATCTTCCACAACACGCACGCCGTGGCCGATGCGGTCGGCGCCCATATTCTCGATGGCATCACGAACATTTTCCGGCCCCTGCCACTCCCCCGCATGTACGGTGATGCCCAGGCCATCCTGTTTGGCTTCGATGAACATGGGGCAAAAGGGACGTGCCGGGAATCCGGTTTCACGCCCGGCAAGGTCAACCCCCACCACGCCCATATCCCGAAAGTCACAGGCGGCCTGCAGCGCCTGAAAACCGTACTCGACGCGCTCATGGCGGTTCACGGAAACGATCAGTCTCACCACGATGCCGCAGCGGTCGGCAGCTTCACGCGCCGATTGGCAGACCCACTGCATCACATCTCGCAGGGGGAAGTGCATCTGGCTCGCCAGGGCAAACGGCGTGAAGCGCAGTTCCATATAGCGCACGTTATCCGCTGCCGCATCCTCCACGACTTCCGCCGTGATGCGCCGCACCACATCCGGGGAACGATAAAATTTCCGCAGAACGCCAAACTTACTGAGGAAACTATCCAGATTATGCGGATCATTGGCCGTCACCTGCACATAGGGGCGCAGCGTCTCCACGTCATAGCCGGGGAGCGGTATCTGATACTGCCGGGCCACTTCGACCAGCGTCTGCAGGCGGATCGAGCCTTCCAGGTGGCGGTGAAGCTCCACTTTGGGCATAGCAGCTATACGGCGACGCAGTGCGGAATCAGGTTTCATCAGGCTGCCGTCTCTCCATCACAGGAAGCGAACAATAAAACGTACTGCCCTTCCCCACTTCACTCTCCACCCATACACGTCCATGATGGGCTTCAATCACACGCCGGACAATAGCCAGACCAATACCGGAACCGCTGACCTGCAGTCCCGGGACTTTCACCCGATAGAATCGCTCGAATACGCGATCCAGATGCTCCGCAGCCATGCCGGGTCCCGTGTCACTGACGGTGATCTCAACAAAGCGCCCATCGGCTTCGTCCCGCAGATGGGTCCGCACGGTGATCGTGCCGCCCACAGGCGTGAATTTAACCGCATTCCCCAGCAAATTGTCCAGCACCTGCTGCAGGCGGCTAATATCGCCATTGACCCAGCACGGGCCGGAAACCAGCTCCAGATCGAAATTCAGCCCGGCATCTCGATGCATCAGCCGGGTAGAGTCAAATGCCTTGCGGGCCAGATCGTTGACATCCACCGGCTGGCATACCAGGGAGTCCTCGCTGATCTCTTCCAGCGTGACGACGTCCCGGATCAACCGCTCGATCGCATCGGACTTATCCATGACAATTTGCAGCGCTTCCCGCTGTTCCTGCGTGACCGGCCCCATCTCGCCGCTGTCCAGCAGGCTGACATACCCCTTGATATACGTCAGCGGTGTGCGGAGCTCATGGGAAAGATTCTGTATGAATTCTTCCCGCAGTCGCTCCAGAGACTTAAGCGCTTCGTTGGCTTCTGCCAGCTTACGGGCGCGCTCAGATTCCAATCTGTACAGCCGCGCATTCTCCAGTGCCGCCGCCACCTGTGCCGCAGCGATCGTCAAAATATGCTCATATTCCAGCGAAAAAGCATCTCGCCTTTCGCTGTCAAGATTCAATGACCCGATCACACGGCCCTGGAACGTAATCGGAACAGCAAGAACACTGTGCACATCCGGATCATAGATGACAAGGTCTGGCTCAGCATAGATGTCCGGCACATAGATAGATTTTCCGGTGGCCACAATCCGCCCGGTAATGCCCTGCCCCACACGGAAGCGGGCCGCGTTTCGCCAGTGCTCCTTCACGCCGACGGCAGCCCGGATGACAATGTCATCCGATTCTTCCTCTCGCAGGGCAATCACACACGCCCGGCAGCGCATAATATCCCGCAGGGTATGCACCACCATCTGCAGGATTTTGTCGCTGTCCAACTGCTCGGTCACCTGCTGAGCCAGCGTGTACAGTGCCGCTACCTCTTCAAAACGACGCATCAAATCAGCATGATAAGTCGTGTTTTCGACGGCAATCGCGGCCTGGTGAGCCATCAGACTCAACGTCCGGCGCTCGTCCTGACGGAAGAAATGAGACTCTTTGTACAGCAGCAGCAGCACGCCGTAGCGGTTACCGGCTCGCCGAATCGGGTATCCGGCCACCGCCCCAGGCTGCCAGTCGAAGTCGCCGATCACGCCCTCATGCTCTGATGCATCATGAACCACAAAAGGTGCACCATGCGCATCTACCGCCGTCACCAGCATGCCGTCACCCGGATCACGACGGCGCGGCGTGCCCCCGGCAGGCGTCCAGCCGGCGATAAAGCGCAGCCTATTCGTGTCCCGGTCCCTCAGGTAGATGCGCACTTCGTCCGGCTTCAGCAGGTCGAGCACCGCCTGCCCGATCACATTTGTCACATGCTCCTGGTCAAAGGCAGACGCGAGTCGCAGCGCCGTGTGCTGCAAAGATTCCAGCATCGCCAGACGCGATACCGTCTGTTCATAGAGATACGCATTTCGGATGGCAATGGCCGTCTGCCCGGCCACTGCTTCCAGCCACCAGAAGTCTTCCTCCCTGTAGATATCCGGCTGGTAGCTCTGCACAGAAATCGCCCCAACCTGCTCACCATGAGCAACCAGAGGCACAAGGATCAACGCACGCGGCATTCGACCATAAACGACAGGGGTCACTGGAAGCGGGTCACGCTCAATATCATTGATCAGCAAACTCTGCCG
>JALSTC010000308.1 GCA_026983935.1 Ardenticatenia bacterium | reverse complement strand
CCAGCCTCTGCTGATCGAGGACGTGGACGCCCGGCCTGACATGCCGGAGCCGGTGCAGGCCAACGTGCCGTTCCGCAGCTATATCGGCGTGCCGCTGTTTGCCGGGGATGCGCTGATCGGTGTGCTGCAGTTGGTGGATACGCCCCGGAGCGCCTTTGACCATGAAGACCTGGCCCTGCTGGAAGCCGTCGCCAACCAGGCCGCGCTGGCCATTGACCGGGCGCGGCTGAATCAGGAGAAAGATGCCCGCAGCGGGGAGCTGGCCGGTATTCAGGCGATTGCCCGGGCAGCCGCCGGGATCACCGAGCGCCGTGCCCTGTTCGAACGGCTGACCACGCACATCGCGCAGAGCCTGGACGTGGAAATGTGCGGCATCTGGCTTTATGACGCGGATAGTGACAGCCTGCTGCCGCAGTTGCCGTTCTACGGTATCCCGGATTCGATCATTGAGCCTTATCGTATAGTACTTTCGCCGGGGACGATTGCCCGACGAATCTGGCAGCGCGACGAGGGCTGGTACTCCAACTGGGTGCGCGATGAGCAATTGATCAACGAAATCGGCGCGCAGGATATGCTGGATGTGCTCAGCATCCGCAGCATGGCGCTGATGCCCATGCAGGTTGGGGGCCGCCGCATCGGCATGGTGCAGATCAACAACCGGCGCGATGGCGAGGAATTCGGCCCGGCAGAAATTGAGCCGCTGCGCACATTTGCCACTCAGGCGGCTATTGTTGTGGAAAGCCTGCTGCTCCTTGAAGAAGAGCAGCGGCGGCGCCAGCAGCTCGAAGCTCTGCAGGACATTGGCCAGACCATCGCCCGCGCCGATGATTTCAACGCGCTCTACCATGAATTGAGCCGCCGTGTGGCCGATCTGTTTGGCGTGGAAATGTGCGGGGTGCTGCGCTATGACGCTGAACAGAAAGCACTGGTTGGAGAATCTCCTTTCCTCGGTGTAGAAGATGCTCTGCTGCAGTACGTTCTGATTCCTGTGCCTGACGGCAGCGCGATGGCCCGCACATGGCAGGAGCAGGATTACTGGCTGTGCAATGACTTGAGCAGCGATCAACTGGCCATTGAGGCCGGGCTGCAGCAGTTGAGCAGTTGGGTGGGTATCGAGCAGCTCATCCTGGTGCCGCTGATGGTCGGCGGTCAGCGCACCGGGGCGCTGCTGGTCAGCAACCGGCAGGATCGGCAGGGCTTTACCGATGAGGAAGCCCGGCTGCTCAATATCGTCGCCGCGCAGATGTCGGTGGTGCTGGAAAACCGGCGTCTGCAGGCCGAAACACGTGCCCGCATCAGCGAATCACAGTTCCTGCGCCGCGTCTCAATGATGACCAGCACGCCCGCGCCGCTGGACGATGTGATCCGGCAGGTGCTGGCGGAGACGGCCCGCTTTTTCGACAGCGCAATTGCCCTGGTGGATTTCCTCGATGAAACCGGCGGCACACTGCGGCTTGATCCCGCGCATGTGGTCGGCGCGAAGCTCGATGATTCGATTGTCGTGGATGCTTACTCGCCGGGCTTCGACCAGAGCGTCGCTTTCTCCGGGCGGCCCTTCCTGAGCAATGATCTGGCGCATGATGTCAGCGTGCTGCCGGTGTATCGTGAGGCCATCCTTCGCCTGGGGGCGCAGAAGGCCATCATGGCCCCGCTGCTGGTTGCCGGGCGGGGTGTTGGCGAGATGGCCGTCATCAATCCGCGCCAGGGCGATTTTACGGCGCATGACCTGGATGTTCTGGGCAGCGTGGCCAGACTGCTGGGCACCGCCCTGGAACGTGTGCGGCTCTCCGAAACGACCGATGAACAACTGCGGGCGCGGGTACAGGAGCTGGACGCACTGGAGCGGGTCGGCAATGAATTGAGCCTGACCGTCGAGCTGGAGCGCATTATGGCTGTGATCCGCCATGAAGCGCTGCGTGTCACCGGGGCTGTCGGGTGTACGGTGCTGATGCTGTCTCCCCGCGAGGAATGGGCCGACCTCGAAGCGCCGGAAGTGCTGCTGCGGCACGGCGGGGAGGACTCACTGCTGGAGATCACCCCGCTGGAGAAGCAGGTCATCGAAACGGGGAAGGCTGTCAGTGTCCCGGATTATGCCGAGGATGTGCTGGAAGCCCTGCCGCCGGAAGCGCATGCCGCGCTGGCCGTGCCGATCATTTACGCCGAAAAGGTCGTGGGCGTCATCCATCTGTATCACACGGCAGCGGCGACTTTTGACGAGCATACGACGCGATTTGTGCAGTCGCTGGCATTCAAAGCGGCTGTCGCTTATGGCAACGCGACCCGCTTCCGCGAACAGATCAGCCGCAACATGCTGCTCAGTAAGCGCGTGGAACAGCTTAACCAGATATTCGAGCTGGGGCAGTTGCTGCGCGAGGCCATCCGCCTGGAAGACATCCTGGAAGCGGCGGCTCATGCCGTGCAGATGTCGGTCGGGTATTCAGTTGTGGTGATCAACCTGCGTGATGAGGAAACCGGGGTATTCCGGCCCGTTGCCCAGGCGGGTATTCCGCTGGCCGAATTTGATGAGATGCGGCAGGAAACGCTGTCGCCGGAAGTGCTGAGCGCTTTGCTGCAGGATGAGTACCGTCTCAGCCAGTCTTATTTCCTCCCCGCGGAGCGCAAGAGCGAGTGGGGCGAGGTGCTGGCAGATCATCCCCTGCGTTACCACCAGGAATACGCGCAGCAGCAAGACCCCGGCATCTGGCAGCCTGACGACGCACTGATCGTGCCGCTGCGCGATTCACAGGGCGAGATGCTGGGCTTTTTCTCGGTGGACGCGCCGATGGACAAGCGTCGGCCAGTGCGCGCTACCGTTGAGCCGCTGGAAATCTTCGCCCACCAGACGGCCATTATTGTGGAAAACTCGCGGCTGGTGAAGACTATCCAGCGCGAGGTGGAGGCGGCGCGGCATGAGCGCGATCTGCTGGAGCGCCTCTACACTGTTTCCAGCCAGATTCAACAGGCTATTGATATTCCCACTCGTCTGCAGATCATCGCAACCGCCATTCAGGATGCTGGCTGGCAGCGGGTGCATATCACCCTGCGTGATGAAGCGCTGGAGCCAACGGCGCTGATCTACGTCGGTTACAACGATGAAGAGGCCGATGCGCTGCAGTCCAGCCTGCTCAGCGGAGAGGTGTGGCAGCGCCGACTGGCTGACCCGGCATTTTACGACCTGCGGATCGGTTCCGCCTTCTATCTGCGCTACAACGCACCATGGGTTGTGCAGAATCTGCGGGGCGGCGTCGCC
>JALSTC010000307.1 GCA_026983935.1 Ardenticatenia bacterium | reverse complement strand
CGTCTGTGTCCACATGGTCATGCAGGTAATCGCTGATGTGCCTTGCCCAGGCCAGGTAATCTGTAAACGCGGCTGTCGTCACAGACCCCTCTAGCGACCCTTGGTGAGGCTGGTGATAAAATCATACGGATAGGGCAGGGCAATGGCGCTGGCTTCATCAAGCCGGGCAAGCTGGTCATCATCCAATGCCCATCCGGC
This sequence comes from Ardenticatenia bacterium, assembly GCA_026983935.1. Lineage (GTDB taxonomy): Bacteria > Chloroflexota > Anaerolineae > Aggregatilineales > Ch27 > JALSTC01. The sequence continues at coordinate 3,057 of JALSTC010000307.1, read as the reverse complement.
TGCACCGAGGTCGTCTTCCAGATGCCTCATTGTCCGCACGCCGATGATCGGCGCGGTGACGCCCGGCTGCTGCAGCAGCCAGTTCAGCGCGATCTGGGCGACTGATTTGCTCGTTTCTTCCGCGATGGCAAAGAGCGTATCCAGCAGGTTCCAGGTGTGTTCGTTGGCGTAATTGCTCCAGGCCTCGCCCCAGCCTTCTTTCTCCGCCGTCTCCACACGGCTGCCCGCTGGCGGCGCAGTCATACCGCGATGATACTTGCCGCTCAGCCAGCCGCCCCGCAGCGGACTCCAGGGGATCACGCCCAACCCTTCGTTGAGGCAGACCGGGATCAACTCCCATTCGGTTGAGCGGCAGAGCAGATTGTACTGCGGCTGGAGGCAGGCAAACGGCTCCCAGCCCATGTGACGGCTGATGTCTATGGCCTTTTGCAACTGCCAGCCGGTGAAGTTGCTCGCACCGATATAGCGCACTTTGCCGCTGCGCACCAGATCGTTGAGGGTGCTCAGCGTCTCTTCCAGCGGTGTGCCTGGATCCCAGCAGTGCACCTGATACAGATCGATGTAATCAGTTTGCAGACGGCGCAGGCTGGCCTCCACGCCGGCAAGAATATGCTTGCGGCTGAGTCCGACTTCATTCGGGCCGTCGCCCATTGGGAAGCGCACTTTGGTGGCGATAACCAGATCGTCACGGGGCTTATCCTTCAGCCAGCGCCCGACGATTTCCTCCGAAATGCCGCGTGAGTATACGTCGGCAGTGTCAATGAAGTTGCCGCCTGCTTCCACAAAGCGATCCATGATCGCGCGGCTTTCTTCTTCCGGCGTTTCCCGGCCAAAAGTCATTGCGCCCAGGCACAACTCGCTGACTTTCATTCCGGTTCGACCCAGATAGCGGTATTCCATGGCTGGCTCCTTTCAAGTGCGGCCAAAAAAGCAGGAATTATCAGTGAGTCACTGGAGTTAACTGGTATTGGCACCCATTCTATCGCATGTGTGGGCTACCTGAAAAAAGGCCAGCGGTGAGCGGTGAGGCTGTCCTTCAAAGAAAACGGCCTGCCCCCTTGTTGATTCGGGCAGGCTCGTTTGTGACAGACGTCCGCGAGATGGCGCGTTTTGGTCAGTCCGGGGGGACATATTCCCCATTGATATAGTCATTACCGAAGAAGTCCGTCGGCGAGGGCGTGAGCGTTGGCGGCGGCGTGGGTTCCGGGTCACGGCGCACGATCCAGACCAATGGTGCCTGATCCTCCGGGGCCATCGGTGCTCCGGCGTCATTGAGCGGGATCACCCTCAAGAAGTAGCCCCACCCTTCATTGGGCCGACTTGGCATCGGCTCAAGCGGCAGGTGATAGAAGGTGTCTGCTGTGGTGTAGCTGGCGCTGTAGCCCGTCAGGTTGGTTGTATCGGGTAGTACGTCCAGCCGATAGCTGTTTGCCCCCGGCGTCCCCGTCCAGATGACCTGGTGCGTGCCTCCGCCGACAAGCGCCGTCTGGCTGACCGGACGTGTGATCAGGGGCCATTGGAACGGTGGCGCTGGCGGCAGCGGAAGGGGTAGTGGGCCGCCAGACGAATTCCCCGATGGGCTGCCCGGCTGCCCGCCCAGCAGCGGTAAACTGCCAGGCTGGAGGGCGACCAGAAAGCCATCCGGTGTGTAATAGGTCAGTTCGGTTCCGCAGAACAGGCCGTAGCCTTGATAGGCAAAAATATGAGAGCGGAGCGCATTTTCACAGGCATTTTCTATCCACGCGCTCAATGGCTCGGCGAACAGCCGGACAGGCTCCGAGTCTTCGTCTATCAGGCCCTCTTCGTTGAGCGTGATGGCGAAGGTCTGACCGGGTTCACTCAGGATGATGACCTGGCCGTTGTGGACGATCCGCACGTGGCCTTCAACCAGCACGATCACCAGCACCGGTGTGCCTTCGCGATCGGGCAGGGTGGTGGTGGTGAAGATCACAGTCGAGCCGAGGGTGACATCCATACCGTTGATGTTGAAAGCGACTTCAAGGCCTTCCGGGCTTTGCACGACCAGTGCGTCCGGCGCTTCGTCACAGGATGGCCCGGCCAGGCTTGTTGTGAAGTAGAAGGCCTGCATTGGCCCGTAACGGGGGCCGACATCTTCCCCGAACGTGACGGGCAGGTCATTCAGCGTGTCCTCCGCTTCGACTGCATCCAGCAGCACCCACGCCCGATTCCCTTCGGCAAGCAGCACTTCGCCCCATTCGCCCGTCTCATCCAGCCCGACGAGCTGCAGCCGTGTGTCGTTGGGGACACGGCCCAGCATGTTGGCGTTCAGGTTGGGGCTGGTATACAGCTCAATTTCCTGTGTGGTGACAGCATGAACCGGGGTCACAGGAGCGGCGGCCTCCTCCGGCGGGACGGTGTTCTCCAGGGAGGCATCCCCCATGAGCAGGAACATCACGGCCTGCCCCGGCAGCACTTCCGGCAGATCAGGCGTGTGAAGCTGCATCGCTGCCACGCCCCATAGACCGCTTTCCAGGTCCAGCCGGGTGGTGGCGATGCTGCGCAGCGATGCCAGCGGCACGCGGTCCGACGGCTGATTGAATTCCAGGTCTTCGCGAGTTTCCCAGAAAACGGCGTCAATCCGGTTGTATCCGTAACAGGTTTCGTTGCGGTTCAGGCCTGTGCAGACGTCCTCGACCGACTCCAGAGCCGACTCGACAATGCCGGGGCAGACGCCGTTTTCCGCGCCGCCCCCCTGAGCATCTGATGAGTCGGGCGGAAGTGCCACAAGTAGAACTGCCAATCCACAAATGAAAGGTATCCACAGCTTCCAGTGAGTCATAGTATCCACTCTGTGTGCTCAAAAATGCACGATCCGTATCTTATTATATGCGAAGTTCGGCAAGTTTTATATTAGTATTTTTATGACGAGATATTGAGTTCTTGCCGTTTGTGCACGGTGCGCTTATTCTTTTTCCACAAACCGATCACCTCTGGTAGAATGCGCATATACATTCTCAGAGGTGCAGCAGCGCGCTGTGCGCTTGTTCAGCAGGGAGTATGATCATGTTCATTGTTCATGTGCACATTCATGTTAAA
>JALSTC010000306.1 GCA_026983935.1 Ardenticatenia bacterium | reverse complement strand
TTTTACTGGCGGTGAGCGGACCAATTACCGCGCAGGAGGAGGGGCCGCGCGTCCTGACCTTCTTCACCACCGAAGCCGACCCGCCGCAGCTTCAAATCCTGGCGGAGATCATTGACGAATACCACGAAATGAACCCGGAAGTGTTCATTGACGTGGTCACGGGCACACCTGCCACGCGCGGCAACCGCATTGCGACTCTGCTGGCCGCTGGTGCAGATGCGGGGATATTCGAGCTTGAGGCTGCCTTTGCCAGCGAATGGGCCGATGCCGGGCTGCTGCTGCCGCTTGACGACGTGGTCGAGGAAATCGGTGGCCGTGACCAGTATGTCACCGGCAGCCTCTTCACGTGGAATGATCACGTCTACGGCCTGCCGTATGCCACCAGCGTCTATGGTCTGTGGTACCGCACCGATCTGTTTGAGGAAGCCGGGTTGGAGCCGCCCACGAATTACGACGAACTGATGGCCGCGGCAGAGGCACTCACCAACCCCTCCGAGGGAGTCTACGGCATCAGTCTGCCCGGCTCGACCAATGCCTCGGTGAACTTCTTCTCCACATTCCTGTGGCAGAACTGCATGGATTACTACACGCCCGATGGCGAGCTGATCTTTGATCAGCCGGAGGTGCTGGAAGCCATCGAGCGCTGGGTCGCGCTGACGCAGTACGCGCCACCCGGCTTTGAAAACTGGAGCTGGGGCGACCAGATCACGGCCTTCATCACCGGCCAGGCTGCGATGAGCGTCTACGCCGGGCGTCTGGGCGCACGGATGCCCGACCAGGCTCCGCAGTTGGAAGACATTTCCGATATCACCCGCCTGCCGTGGCACTATGTGGAGGGCGGCCCCTACGTGACTTATGGCTCCTGGAGCCGGATCGCGATCTCGGCCAGCACCGCCTACCCGGAGACGGCCAAGGACTTCCTGGGATACCTGCTGTCCGGTGACCGGCTGGCGCGGTACGATGCCACCGTTATCGGGCACATGGTGCCCCCGCTGCCGGATGTGGCTGCCATGCTGGAGAACTGGGATTCGGACTACGCCCGGAATCACTCGGACTGGCTGGCCTTCTTCAATGAGAACGCGGCCTACATCAACCATCCGGCTAACAATATGGGATCGGTGCAGGGCTGCGAATTCAACCGCCAGGAATACGGCCCGCCCTGGGGCGGCCCGATCTTCTCGCGCGGCGGCATCATTGACCTGATGCTGCAGTCCATCTTCCTGGGGGAGAAGACGGCGGAAGAAGCCTGGCAGGATGCGGTCGCAGAGATGACAGAGGTTCAGGAGGCGTGGCTGGCGGAGCACCCAGACTGGGTGCCGCCCAGCGCCCGCTAGCCTGTATCCGCTTCGGTTAGCTTGTAAGTGGCGGCGTCCGGTGGCCGGGTTTGCCGGGCGCTGCCACTCCCGGAAACGAGGCCCTGCTGATGATGACTGTGATTCAAAGCCCGCTGCGGCTGGCGAGGCGCGGAATCGACTCGCTCGCCCGGCTTGATGTAAGCGACCGCACACTGGCGCTGATTTTGCTGACCCCTGCTGCCCTGCTGATCTTCGTGTTTGCCATCTATCCTACGATTCAGGGCTTCATCGTGAGCTTCTTTCGCGTCGAGTCGGCGACACTGCAGATGACCTTTATCGGCGCGGACAATTACATCACCCTGCTGCAGGACAGCCTCTTCTGGGAATCGCTCTGGCGGACGATCGTCCTGGTTGTCGTCAGCACAGCCGCGCAGTTGTTCCTGGGATTGGGGATTTCGCTGCTGCTGCATCAGGAGCTTGTCGGGCGCAACCTGGCACGTGGCATCGTGCTGTTCCCGTATCTTGTCCCGGCGATTGTGGTGGCATTGACCTGGCGTTTTGTGCTTGACCCGACGCTGGGGGTGTTCAATCGGGTGCTGCTGGACCTGGGGCTGATCCAGCGTCCGCTGGCGCTGCTGGCCAACCGGCAGACGGCTTTGTGGTTCGTGATCATCGCCGGCATCTGGAAATACACGCCTTTCATGGTCATCATGCTGCTGGCCCGTCTGCAGGTCATCCCCGTTGAGCAGGAGGAGGCGGCGCGTCTGGACGGTGCAGGGCCGCTCCAGTTGTTTCGCCATATCACCTTGCCCTGGCTGATGCCCGTGATCATCATTGCCCTGCTGCTGCGCACCATCTGGACGTTCAACGAATTTGAGATGGTCTACCTCTTTGCCTTTGGCGGGCCGCTGTTTGCCACCACTACCATGCCGGTGCTGGTGCGCTACCTGGCCTTTGATGCCCGCCAGATGGGACGGGCGGCTGCCGCGTCCTCGCTGATGGTCGTCATGCTGCTGATGGCGTCCTGGGTGTACTTTACGCTGTACAACCGCGCCGAGCGCGAATTGGGCTGATGGCCGGGACGGCTCAGCCTGTTGCCAGAGAAGCGACCCCGTACTGGCGGTGAATGATCTCCGGTGGAGCGGGGGCGTCGCCGTAGATCATGCGTGTGCAGTGCCGCTGGTAGCGCAGGTCATAGTTGTGCGCGAAGACGGTGGCCTGCGTGTTGCGGTCGGGAATATCCACCCGCACCTGTTTGCCGATTAAAGCATCAAGGGCTGTACGCAGCAGTTTTTCCGCGCCCCAGGGTGAGCGGTGAATCCAGGGGCCGAGGTGCACAGCGTGCTCGCCCGATGTCTGTGCCAGCAGAAAGCCCTCAATCTGTCCCCTCTGTTTATCCACCCAACCCAGATGAGGGAAATCCTGTACCAGGCGGCGGATGATCCGCGCCCGTGAGACACCGAACACGTCCGCATCCATCGCGATAATGGCGGGCAGATCTGCCTGTCGGAGTGTGCTGGCCCGCGATCCCAGATAGCGGCTGGCCCGCCCCTCCCAAATTTCCACACTGTACAGTGTGCGGAAGCCTAACTTTTCGTATAACGGGCGGCCCATTTCGGAGGCGTCCAGCAGAATCCGTTCCACGTGCTGCTGCTGCAGGTATTCCATCGCGGCTCTGGTGATCTGCGTGCCCAATCCTTTGCGGCGGTGATCGGGATGCACAATTACCATGCCGATCCAGGCGCGATCGTGACCGTAGCCGACGGTGACGGCAGTGGCCAGCAGGTGCTCGCGCCGGGCAATGCAAAAGCATCCCCGCCCGCCCCATGTGATCAGTCGTTCCCAGTCCGCCAGCGTGTGACTCCAGCCAGCAGCCTGCGAAAGAGCAAAGGCACGTGGGGCGTCCCCGAGGTGCAGGCGGCGCAGTGTTGGCTTTTCAGGCGGGCGGTCTCCCCATCGCA
>JALSTC010000305.1 GCA_026983935.1 Ardenticatenia bacterium | reverse complement strand
CCGCGAGACATGACCAGCGGCAGAGAGAAGCTGATGCTTTCCGCCGTCATAAGGCCCGGCCCTGAAACGCGCATACGCATCCCGACACCAGGGAGCAGCGCCCCTGCGGCTTCCGTTTCTGCCGGGGCAAATATCCACTCCACCGTACCGGCCTGGCCGTTATCAGAAACCGTCCACTGCAAGACGACAGCGTCGCCCTCTACACGTGCGCCTTCAAACTGACCGGAGTCGGTGCTCAAGGGCCGCTTCGTCCGTGTCCACAGGGAAGGCCAGGGCTGGCCGCTGACGAATACGTCTCGATAGGCAGCCCAGTCAAAATCCGCCGGGAGGGGCGTCGGCGTGCCGTCGAGCATGGTGAGAGTCGCGGCAGATTCACGGCTGGCTCCCGGAGCGGCACGAAACACCGTCTGCTGTCCGATGACAAGGCGGCTCAGGCCGCCGGGGGACCCGTCTTCAGACCGCGGGAATTCCAGCAGAATGCCGCCGGGGAAAAGCAGGCGCAGTGTGCCCTCATCCTGCTCAATAACAGGTGCATCCGCAGGATACGTGATCTCCGCTTCAGGGAACACAATCTCCGGATCGTCCCAGAAAAGGATGGCATGATGAGAAGAGTCGGGGGCATCTTCAAAGGTAAGTGTGCGCTCTCCTGGAGGGAAACTTGTAAGTCCGATCAGATCGGGGGCATCGAACTGCGCCGAGATGTACAGATGATCGATCGTGTAGAACGCCTCCGGATCGCCCCCGAAGCTGATACAGAGTGACTGGCTCCCTTGCAGTGCCTCCGGGAGCCGAATATCGGGCTGCTGATGCCCTTCAATGTCACTCCGCCATACGGGGATCCAGCCGCTTCCCGGCCCGCCTGAAAGACGTATTTCAAAACCCGGCTGGGTATCCAGCGTGGTCTTCCTGATTCCGTCGGGATCGCTCAGAGTAAACGCGGTGACTCCCCGCCCAAAATCGAAGCAGTACCGCAGTTCACCGCTCCAGTAGAAGCTCACCTGATTTTCATTATCCAGCAGGAAAAACATATCGCTGGCGGCGTGGATGTCGGCGTCCCGCGCAACTTTTGGCAGCAGCGAATCGTCCATCACACGATCGATGGCGATCTGCTGGTCATCAACGACAATCGGCTCCCAGACACTCTGGCGGCCCCGCCACCCCGGATCGAAGATATCCGAATAAGTGAACCAGGCAGTGCCCTCCGGTGTGATGGTCAGTGCTGATTCGGTGGGCATCTGACGCAGCAGGGATATGCCATTGAGTCGGGGAGATTGAAGCGGGTCTACGGCGAAAAGCCCGACCGGTGTATCACGCTGATCGGGTGCATAGATCGCTGCTTCGGCAGCCTGCGTGGATATGTCTACGATCCGGCTGCCCGCTGCGGGCAGCATGCGACCGTCATTCCAGGAAAACCGTGTCTCCGACTGGTGGATGACAGGTAAATCGGGGATTGCTGTGGGGGTTGGCATGGTCTGCCCTGCGGCGGGGAGGCCGCTCGAAGCCAGCATGAACATGACGGAAGCGAGAAGTAAGGACGCAGCGAGCAGCCACAGGGCAGGTTGACCAACACGTTGCTTCATGAGTCTCCCCCTTGCTGTGCAAACCAGCCAGTAAAATGCATACTGTACGAACACGATACACTATGTGCTCTTTCGTTGCAAGCGCCCTATGATTGTTGATTGTGCACTTCTACAGGCCCAGCCATGCGTTGGCCGAAACCGGCCCGTGCGCCGACACGGTGTGCGTGTGGGAAAAGCGTTATGGACTGCCCGCACCTCTGCGCACTGCTGGCGGTCACCGTCTGTACTCGCGGCGTGACATTCGCACCCTGCAATGGCTGCATTCCCTCCCCCCGGATTCGGCGCGCGGCGAATCGGCGACCGCGAATGCCTGCGTCGACCTTTTAAACCCTCTGTCCAGAAATCCGCCTGCATTACGACAGATCAGCGGTCCTACCCCGCCAAATGGCGTATTGTGACGGATAGCACAATGTCTTAGACTGAAACCAGCATCAGTGAGCCAGCAGCTAGCAGGTACAGGGGAGTGCTTTCAAATGGCACGATCATCAACGAAGAAGAAGCACAGGCGTGGGGCGCGCACTGCTTCCGCCCTGTCGTGGCCGGTGCTGGTGGCAGCCATCGGGATGGTGGCTGTCCTGGCAGGGGCCATCATCTGGTTTTTCTCCAACAACCAGGCGGGCGCGTCCAGCGATTTTGTCCCGGAAGTATCAGGCGCCCCGCGGCTGGAGGTTTCGGAAGAACTCGTTGACTACGGCGATGTCCGGCTGAATACCAATATCGAGACCGTTTTCCGTGTGCGCAATGTGGGCGACCGCCCACTGCAGATTCTGGGCGAGCCGCAGGTCGAGCTTGTCCAGGGGTGCTGACCGCCCCGTGCTGTCGTCAGTTCGACGACGCTCAGGCCGGGAGAAGAAGGCACCATCACTCTGCGCTTCATGATGCATCAGGGTATGGAAGGTCAGCACGAATTCCGCGTGCATTTGCGCTCCAATGATCCGGTGGAACCCGAAAAGGAACTGGTCATTTTGTCCAACTGGGTGCCGTAGCCTGCCAGCATCAACATGGAGGACATGTTAAGCGTGACAAACGCATCAGGAAAACCCCTATGGATAGGTATCATCGTCATCGGGACCGCCCTCGCGGCTGTCGTGGCGCTGCCAATGTTGATCGAACGGCCAAGCGCGCCAGCCAATAACGCCAATGCTCGCGAGATCGTGCTGGCCCCACTGGCGGACATGCCGCCAGACGTGCAAAGTGCGCTGCCAGAAGTACAGGAAGCCTACCGGTTCGCAGTGGCCAACCAGGAGCTGGTCAGCCAGTTCCCCTGCTTCTGTGGCTGTGTTTACATGGGGCATGAGAACAATCTTGACTGCTATATCCAGGAAGTGCAGGACGACGGCACCATCGTTTTCGAGTCGCATGCCTCTCTCTGAAACATCTGCGTAGACATCACGCGGGACGTGATGAGACTGTGGGCAGAGGGACAGGACACCGACGAAATTTACGCTTACATCGTGGAGAACTACAGCCAGTTCGGTCCCTCGACCGAAGAGGATGTTCAGTAGGATGGCGTGAAGATTCAGGCAGGTGCGCGCTTTTGGGCGTTATCCACAGTGCATTTGCCCCCTGCCCCCGCCCCCGATCGCAGTTTGATCGGGGTGCGGGGTTATCATGTCTGCGGATACAACAAGGATCGGGAAAAGAATGGCCGTACGTATTCTCGTTGTGGACGACGAGG
>JALSTC010000304.1 GCA_026983935.1 Ardenticatenia bacterium | reverse complement strand
CCACTGCGCCTGAACATCTTCATCCCCGCGCTCCCAGACACGCAGACCGGTATAATACTGCCAGACCCACAGCCCGGCCTGCGTATTGATACGAATCCGGGTATGTGCGCCGGGGAAGACGCCAATCCCCGGTTTGCGAGAAAAGCTCAACAGCTCGCTCAAGAAACGGCGGTAGCGGCGGCCATCAAGCAGCTTTTGGAGCCGCTTCAACTTTTCGTCCGCTTCCGCCAGCCAGCCCTTCAGCACCATCGTGGTTTGCTCGGATGTTATCTCACCTGGCAGGCTCCGGCTGTGCGCCTGCATCAGGTCCGCGACGGAACGTGCCATGAGTGCCTCGTTGGCGTTTCGGTATAACCAGCGTGCGGTCTTCTTGAAATGAGCCAGCACTGCCGCGTCAAAATAGTCACCGAAGATGGCAAGCACACCGCGCAGACGCCCCGCATCCCGCACAAGGTAGGGAAGCACATCCGCCCCGTCACCGGACCGGAGCGAGTCGGCGTGCTGTTCGACCAGCAGGAGATAGTGACCCATCAGCACCCGTCCTGCCTCCGGCAGCGTCAGTGCGCCATCCAGCGGCACACGGATGGCATCGGCACGCACCATATCCGCGCGGTAGCGCCACACAACCCGGACAGGCAGATCAAACAACTGCGCCCACAGGTCGGCCATTTTCTCCGCACGCGCTCCATTGAGATCGGCATATTCACCCTCGACTGCGATTTCGAGCGCTTCTTTCCCGACCATGATATTCGCGATCTTGCAGGTCTGCGTGTGGCTGTAATCCAGGCCATCCGCCACACGCAGCAGGGCCGTCAGCGCGAGCACCTGCTGCTGGCGCGTCTTCTTCAGCGCGGCAAAGGCAGGTTCTTTTTCCGGGCGGACTTTCTTGCGGTGAAAGGCGGTCATGCAGGCCAGCATCCGCCGTTCGGCAGCAGAGAAGCCTTCAATCGGCTGCTTGAGAATGATGTTCCGTCCCACCAGATGATGCTGCGGCGGATCGATCCCGTAGGCGATATTGTGCAGGATCGCCCCGGCCCGCAGTAAGCGCTGCGTTTTGTCGGGCAGTCCATGCAGTTCACGGGTCGCGTCAAACAGCCGAAGTGCCAGTCCGGCCACGTAGTTGGCATGCGCCATATTCACGCTGTAACGACGGCAGAGGGCTTCCAGCGTAACCGCTTTTTTCTCCGCTTTGGAACTGCGCTCCGGCGGCGCTTTCTGCACTGCAGCGGCGGCTGCACCTTCCCCGAAGATCGCCATGCCTTCGGCCCTGTAACGACGCAGCCAGTGCTGCACACGGGACTCGCTCAGACCAACGGCCTGCGCTGTATCCCCGACTGACTGTCCATCGGCGGCCAGCAGCACAAGCCGCGCCCGGCGCTGCAGGGTGGCACGGCCACCGGCCGCGATCTGTTTGAGCTGCTGTCTTTGCTCATTCGTCAATGACAGCGGTTTCACGTCTGCCATACGGCCATACCCCCGATTCGCACCCCGTCATATGTCCTGCTTATTATAGCTGCATTATAAACGATCCTGCGATTCAGGTTGTGCTCCGCCAGGGGAAACGGTACGATGCACAGTAGACCATGCGTCAAATCATACGCAAAATAAGGGAACCACCATGTCACCAGAAACCCTCAATCATGTTGCCATCGTCGTGGAAGACCTGGAATCTGCCCTCCGATTCTGGCGGGATGCCCTGGGCCTGAAGCTCCAGCGCACCGAAGATAACCCGGCTGAAGCAGTGCGCATTGCTTTCCTGCCGCTGGGGGAAGGCGAGATCGAGCTGCTGGAACCAACCGATGACGACAGCGGCATCGCCAGATATCTGGCCCGCCGTGGGCCGGGCATGCACCATCTCTGCATTGATGTGGACGACATCGAGGCAGCAATGGCCCGGCTGGCGGCCTATGACATCGAGCTGATCAATGAAACGCCGCGCACACGCGAAGACGGGATACGCTACGCTTTCATCCATCCACGCAGCACAGGCGGGGTACTGGTCGAACTATACGAACAACCCCGGTAAGCAGATGCCATCTCTCCTGTAACAGCCGTGCTATAATGCAGGCAGATCAACCCCACATCTGCCACTGGATTGCACGGAGTGTCTTATGTTTGACAGGAAAAAGCTGGAAGCACTCGCCGCCGCACGCGATCGGTGGGAAGAAACCACATTGCAGCAAACGCTCAGCCGCCGCCCGGAAAGACAGGAGCGGTTCATTACCACGTCCAGCAAACCCATCAACCGGCTGTATACACCGCTGGACATTGCCGACATGGACTACACGAAAGACCTGGGGTTTCCCGGCGAATACCCCTTCACGCGCGGCATTCACGCCACCGGACACCGTGGACGGCTGTGGACCATGCGCATGTTTGCCGGCTTCGGCACAGCAGAAGAGACCAATGCCCGCTATAAATATCTGCTGGAGCAGGGCAACAGCGGCCTGTCGGTTGCCTTTGATCTCCCCACCCTGATGGGCTATGACACCGACGCACCGGAAGCGCTCGGTGAATTTGGCAAATGCGGCGTGGCCGTCTCTTCACTGCGCGATATGGAGCTGCTTTTCGACGGTATCCCTATGGGGGAAGTCTCCACCAGCATGACGATCAACGGGCCTGCTGCCGCGATCTGGGCGTTTTACATCGCTGCCGCCGAAAAGCAGGGCTTCTCACGGGCCGGCCTGCGTGGCACGATTCAGAACGATATCCTCAAAGAATATATCGCCCAGAAAGAGTATATCTTCCCGCCGGAGCCTTCCATGCGGCTGGTGGTGGACACCATCGAATTCGGCACACGGGAGATGCCGCAGTGGAATACGATCAGCATCAGCGGCTATCACATCCGTGAGGCAGGCAGCACCGCTGCCCAGGAGCTGGCCTTCACGCTGGCCGATGGGATGGAATACGTACGCTGGGCGATCCGGCGCGGGCTGAATGTGGATGACTTCGCGCCCCGGCTGAGCTTCTTCTTCAACGTGCATAACGACTTCTTCGAGGAAATCGCCAAGATGCGTGCAGCGCGGCGCATCTGGGCGCGGGAAATGCGGGAGACGTTCGGCGCAAAGAATCCGCGCTCATGGTGGATGCGCTTCCACACACAAACGGCAGGGGCCAGCCTGACCGCCCAGCAGCCGGAAAACAACGTTGTGCGCGTGGCGATTCAGGCGCTGGCCGCTGTCCTCGGCGGCGCGCAGAGCCTGCACACCAACAGCATGGACGAGGCGCTGGCCCTACCCTCTGAACATGCCGTGACCATTGCCCTGCGCACCCAGCAGATCATCGCCCATGAGTCCGGCGTGACCAACACCGTCGATCCGCTCGGCGGGAGCTTTTTCGTGGAAAAGCTGACCGATGAGATGGAAGAAGAAGCCTATGACTACTTCCGGCGCATTGAGGATTTTGGCGGCGTGCTGCCCGCCATCGAGGCCGGATTCTTCCAGCAGGAGATCGCCGACTCTGCCTTCCGCTACCAGCGCGAGATCGATTCGCATCAGCGCACGATTGTGGGGGTCAACGCCTATGCCGACGATGAGCCTCTTCGCATTCCGCTGCTGGAGATGGATCCGCACGGCTATGAGCGGCAGGTGGCCCGCCTGGAACAGCTCCGCCGCGAGCGGGATAACGATGCCATGCGGCGGGCGCTGGACGATCTGCGCAAGGCCGCCGAAGGGACTGAAAACACCATGCCCTGCCTGATCGCGGCAGCCAATGCCGGGGCCACATTGGGCGAGATCACGGATGTTTTCCGCGAAGTTTTCGGCACTTATGAGGAACCAACCTTTATCTGAATCCGCTCTCAACAGGACAACCGGATGAAACATCTACCATTTGGCAGGCCTGGCCGCTTCTGGCGCGGCAACCTGCACACGCATTCCACACGCTCCGACGGACAGCTCTCCCCCGAAGCCGTGTGCGAACTCTACCGCAGCATCGGCTACGACTTTATCGCCATCACTGACCACTTTCTGAAACAGTATGACTTCCCAATCGTAGACACACGCCGCCTGCATTCTGACGACTTCACCACGCTGCTCGGCGCAGAGCTGCACACCGGAACCACCGAACTGGGCAATCTCTGGCATATTCTGGCCGTTGGTCTGCCGCCGGACTTCGCACCGACGCCGCCGGACGAAAACGGCCCGGCTCTGGCAGAACGGGCACTGGCTGCCGGAGCCTATGTTGCCGTCGCGCACCCGGCCTGGTATATGCTCACCGAGGCAGACATCACCTCACTCGGCCCGGTGGATGCCATCGAGGTCTACAATGGCACTTCCGACGATCACAACGACCGGGCAGATAGCTGGTACATGATGGACTTGATGCTGATGCGCGGCCACCATTACTTCGCCTGCGCCACCGACGACGCACACTGCAGGCCGGAGCGCTACGACGTGGCACGCGGTTGGGTGCAGGTGAAAAGCGAAATGCTGACTCCAGAGGCTTTGCTCGCCGCGCTGAAGGCCGGTGCCTATTATTCCAGCACCGGGCCGGAAATCTACGATATTCAGGTCGAGCCGGGCAGGCGAGTCCTTGTCCGCTGTTCTCCCGCCAGCCGCGTCTTTGTCACTGGCAGCACCTACCATGCTGCCAGCGTGTACGGCAACGGCATCACAGAGGCCGAACTGCCCCTGGATAACTTCGACAGCCCTTACTGCCGTGTCACGGTGCGGGATTCCTGCGGCGGTCGGGCATGGTCGAATCCGATCTGGTTTGAATGATGGCACAGGTGTAGAAAGCACATTCACTATGCAGGCACAGCAGGTCGTTATGATCACCGGCGCATCAGCCGGCATTGGGCGAGCCACCGCGCTGGCGTTCGCCAGGCAGGGCGCACATGTGGCCGCCATCGCCCGCCGCGCAGAACGACTGGAGGCACTTCAGGCAGAAGCCGCAGATGCCGAGGGCGAGATCATGCCAATCGCCGCCGATGTCACCCGCGCAGGGGAGATGCAGCAGGCTGTGGCGGCAGTCATGGCGCGATGGGGGCGGCTGGACGTGCTGGTCGCCAATGCGGGCGTCGGTCACCGGGGTGCAGTTGTGGATGCCGACTGGGCCGACCTGGAAACCGTGCTGCGCACCAATATAGATGGCGTGCTGCACAGCATCCGTGCAGCAGTGCCTGCCATCCGGTCAGGAGGCCGCGGCGGGCATGTGATCCTGATTTCCTCCATCAGCGCCGCCGCACCTGCGCCCTACGCCGCTGTCTACGGCGCAAGCAAGAGCTTCGTCAACGGCCTGGCCCGCGCCCTGCGCTATGAATTGATCGATGACAACATCTGGGTGACAACATTCCTCGTCGGGCAGACCCACAGCGAATTTGCGCAGGCCAGGCTGGGCAGGCCGGGCCGTGTTGCCGGTAAACTCCCGACCATGCAGGCGGAAACCGTGGCGCGGCGCATCGTGTGGGCTTCCAGGCGGAGAAAGCGGACCGTCGTGCTGCGGCTCATAGATCGCGTGTTCATTCTCGGCGCAGCCCTGACGCCCGGTCTGATGGATCGGCTGCAAAAGGCCATTTACAAATAGGCCGCCACATGCGTATACTGGAAGCAAGCTGTACTTGTCTTCACCAAAACCTGAGCGGTTTGACCCTGCAGTTCACAATCCCGGGAGGATATCATGCAAACGCGGGGCATTTACGACAAGCATGGCGAATTGATCGGCTATCTGGTCGGCAAAGCGGTCTATGACCTCGAAGACACGCAAACCGGCTACCTGAAAGATGAAATCATCTACGGCATGGATGGCGAGCGCAAATGGTTTGTACGCGGCGATGGCCTGTATACACCCGACGGCGAATCCATCGGCTATCTCGGCTCGCCTTTTATGGAAGATCGGTACGGATAGCAGCAACCGCATGGCAAAACGGCCCAAAAAACTGAATTCAATGCGCCTGCTGGAACAGCGTGGCATTCCCTACAGCATTGTCCGCTTCTCCCCGGAAATTCACAGCGCGGCAGGCGTGGCCGAGGCAGCCGGTGTCCCGCCGGAGATCGTGTACAAGACGCTGGTCGTCAAACGCTCACAGGGAAAGCCGCTGCTGGTTATGATTCCTGCCCCGGCAACGCTTGACCTCAAAGCGCTGGCGAAAGTCGTGGGGGAGAAAAAGCTGGCAATGGCCTCTCACGATGAGGCGGAGAAGCTGACAGGTCTGAAAGTCGGCGGCATCGGCGCGCTCGCTCTGACACAGAAGCAGTGGGACGTCGTGCTGGATTCCAGCGCTCGGGCACACGACTCCATTCTCGTGAGCGCAGGACAGCGCGGCATCAATCT
Organism: Ardenticatenia bacterium; assembly: GCA_026983935.1. Lineage (GTDB taxonomy): Bacteria > Chloroflexota > Anaerolineae > Aggregatilineales > Ch27 > JALSTC01. The sequence goes on along the minus strand of JALSTC010000304.1, from coordinate 8,697 downwards.
GCGCGTGCCGGTCAATGATTTAATTCGGATATTGCAGGCTCGCCTCGCCGCTGTGACACAGGAACACGGGTAATCCGATCCGGCCCGTTCCTCATGTCCAGGAAATACCAACCCTGGAGAGAACGATAACGATGAATTTTCTACGCCGCATTTTTAGCCACCAGGATGAAGACCATAACGACCCGACGTTCAACCCCGAACGCACCGATGACCTCTACGCCCTGACGGAAGAAGGCTACATCATCGCCCAGGATATTGCCTGCCAGTTTGAATATGTGGAGCACGCCGTCTGTCCTGACTGCGGTGGGGAACTGCTGCTCGTCGCCCAGATCAACCGCGCCAGCCAGGGCTTAAATGAGCTGGTCTGTGCCTGCAAGCAGTGCAACCAGCGTTCCAGCCTGATCTTCGATGTGAGTAACACAACTTACCAGACATGGATGTCCAGGCAGTTGGGCGATCTCTACGTTCGCAATTACGACGGGCCGCCGCGCAGGCCTGCCCGCCGCCAGAAACAGCGCACGCGCCGGTAGCTGCTGCCCGGCGCGTGATTGCATTCCAAGAGGGTGAGTCCTTACACTACTTGCTGGGAATATACCGACGGATGGCTCCCGCCAGATTGGACAGCGGCATGGTTTGCAGCCACACCCGGCCCGGCCCGGTCAGAGTCGCCAGGAAGAGTCCCTCCCCACCAAAAAACATGTTGGCCACGCCCTTGACCATCTGAATATCGTAGTTCACCGTCGGCTCGTACATGGCAATGTGACCGGGATCAACCTTGATCGTCTGCCCGGCTGTCAGTTGATACTGCCGTACCTCGCCCGCGATCTCCACGAAGGCCAGTCCCGGCCCGGTGAGCTTCTGCAGGATAAAACCTTCGCCGCCGAACAATCCGGCTCCCAACCGCTTGCGGAAGTGCATTGCCAGTTCCACCGAATCCTCGGCGCACATGAAAGCATCTTTTTGCGCAATGATCGAATAACCCGCCTGCAGGGGCACGGGAATGATGTGACCCGGCGCTTCCGGCGTGAACACGATCGTGGCCTGCGGCGCTTCGCAGGTGTACGTTGTCAGAAAAAGCGATTCGCCAGCCAGCGCACGCCCCAGCATCTTACCGACTCCGCCCCGACCGCTTGTCTGCATATTGATGCCATCGCTCATCCAGGCCATACCACCCGATTCGGTATATATCGACTCGCCCTGCTGAAGCGTAACCTCCAACGCGGGCATTACGGTACCTTTGATCTCGTATTCCATCGAAAATATCTCCTGTGGTTTATAAAATACAACCGTGCACCCCCATTGTACTCACTCAGGGAAAACGCGCACGGCAGTAAAAACAAAAAACGCTGTGACTTCAAACGACGTCTGACTTCCAGATCACGTCCAGCACACCGGGCAGCGCCCGCAGTTCAGCGGCAAGCCCATCGCTGTAGCCGGTCGTGTGATTGGGGAAGTCCATATTGATGTCCTGCTCCTCCCCGCACAGCACAATGCGAAAGTGATCATCGCCCGGATAGGATACCAGCAGCCCATGAATGCGCCGCAGACGGCGGCGGTCACGATCCGGGTTCTCCGAACGAGCAAAGCGCACCACGACCAGCCCGTGAGTCTCCGGGGCCGAGATCGGTTTATAGGAAGGGAGTTCTGTCTCCTCCGCCCAGGCAGGGACACCCCCCTCACGTGCACGCGCCGAATCGGTGAGCTGCGCCACCAGATCAGGGGCGGATTTTACCGCGCCAGCCGTTGCCGGGGCCACATACGCGGGACGCGGTGGCTCCGACGCGCCCGGAGCCGCCATATCCGGCGGTTCCCCGGTAAATGTATCCGCTTCGTCTTCTTCCAGATCGACTGCCGTGGGCCCGCTCTCCTCAACAGCGGCATGTTCCTCCATCCAGGCCGGAAGCTCCAGATTCACCGGTGCTGGCGGGCCATCCTCTTCGACGACGCTGAAGTCCGTTGTCACAGCATCGACGATGATCTGGGCATCTCCGCGGCTGGCATCCACCTTGCCCTGCACCCGAACCACGGCCTCCAACTGCATCTTTTCGCCAAAGCGCTTCCAGGTGCGGGGAAACAACACAGCTTCGATCTGGCCCTGCAGGTCTTCCAACGTGACAATACCCATCATGTCGCCGCGCTTGGTGACCAGCGGCCGCACAGCTTCCACCAGCCCGACCACCACCACCGACTGCCCGTGCAGCGCGTCCGCCTCATCCTTGATTTCCTGGCTCAGGCTGACGTTGCTGTACGGACTCTGAATGTAGTTCATCACCGAATCAAGCGGGTGGCTGGTTACATACAGGCCGACCAACTCACGCTCCCAGCTCAACATTTCGCGCTCGTCGGCCTCCGGAATATCCGGCAGGTTGCTCAGCAGGTTTTCAACCGGATCAAAGACGGCTTCCGCCTGCCCGCCGAACAGGCTGAGCTGTCCCACATCGCGGGCGCGGTGCTGCTCCGCACTGTAACTGATCATACGATCAATGGCAGCCAGCAGTTGGGGGCGTGTGCCAAAGTCTCGCAGTGCGCCAACGCGGATCAGGCTGTCGAGGGCACGCTTCTGCACAATACGCAAATCCACACGCTGGCAGAAGTCTGCCAGGTCCGAGAAAGGCCCTCCCGCCTCGCGCTGCTCGATGATATGCTCCAGCGGCCCCACGCCCACATTCTTAATCGCCGCCAACCCATAGCGAATGCCGCGCACGCCATCGCCCGTCTCTTCAATGGTGAAGTCCAGGCCGCTCTTGTTCACATCCGGCGGCAAGATGGGGATGCCCATACGACGGCATTCAGCGGTGAAATGGGAAACTTTGGCCGTGTCATCCCGATGGACGGACAGCAGCGCGGTCATATATTCGACTGGATAATGCGCCTTGAGGAATGCGGTCTGGCAGGTGATGACGGCATAGTCGGCGGCATGCGAGTTATGCACGATGAAATCATTGGCGACAAAGTTATGCGTATCCGCCACCGTCAGGTCATACGTCGCCTGCTCACCAATGTACTCAACAGAAACCACGCAGTCCCAGTAAACGTCGCTTTCAGCATAAACCCGCAGAGCATCCGAATCGAAGAAATCTGCCAGCCGCCCAATCACCGGGCGGGTAAACCCCGACTTCGTATTTGCTGGCATTGGATAGAATTCGCGGACAGCCACACCTGCCTGCTCACCAATTTCGGGCCAGGCCAGCCTGTGTGCAGCCTTTTCCCGGCGAACAATATGCCTGACATCCAGCGGTATCACATCCTTCGTACTGAAAGACGCAGGCGGCTCAGCAACGATCCGTGCCAGCGCCTCTTGCCGCCCGGCACTGACGAAATGCACGCCAACAGATTCCAGAAATGCCCTGATGCGCTCATAACCGGTAACGAAAAGCTGGTATCCAGCCCGGCCCTCACGATAGGGGAATGTCACACGACGCAGTTTGCTGATGATGCCCAGCCGGAGCAAAAGATGCTGAAGCTGGCGTGCCATCCGCTCCGACGCCGTAGCGTAAAACAGACTCCGGCTTTGCTCGCTGATATGCCCATCGCCCTCCCACATCCGGGCAATCAGCAGTGCGATCTGGCGATTGGTCAGCGTGAAAACATCATCGGGGATAAATTTGGTATGTGAATCTTTGCCCCACAGCCCAAGATGCTTGATCCACGCCACAACACCGGGTTCAACCCTGCGATTCAGACGACGGCTGTAAACAGAATAGGTTCCTTTATGACGGCGAACAGTGGCGGCAGTATTCTCAAACCGCTCCACATTGGCCACGTAGTCTACCAGTTGTGCATCATCGGTCGTGTAATAATACACGCCGTGTGGATGGCACAGATTACCTTCCGCCAGGAGATGCCCCAGCACAATCACCTCATGGTCGGGCCATTCGACTCTACCCTCAACAGGTATCCGGCGCGGCACGGCAATCTGATCGCCGGGACTGAGTTCTCCAAGCAGTCGCCAGCCATCAAAGGTATAAAACGGATGATTGGCCGTCGCCGTGATCTGCCGCCCAAGCCGTGTCGTCAGGCAGTAAACCGGCTTGACGCCGTTCTCGTGAACATAGGTGACCACCCCGACCTCAAGGTGCAAACGTTCAGTGTCACAGGTCAGCGTGTGCTCGATTGACTGCGTGCCATTCGCCAGATCGCCAATGCGCACCAGCCGCCCGGTCTGCGCATCAACCACCTCTGTACTGCCCACCAGGCACTTGTTGAAGCCATAACGGGCGAATTCCTCAATGTCGTCAAAGATCGCTCTGGCCGCCTCCGGCGAGACGCCATGATCCGGCCCGCGCTCAATGAAGAGCGACCGATGCTCCAGCAGCTTTTCCTTCTTCTTCTTGGCAACGGCGCGGCGCATGAGGTCAGCATCGCCCAGCGAATAGCCGAACAGCTCCGCCGCGATCTGCATGATCTGCTCCTGGTAGACGATAATGCCATAGGTCTCTTCCAGGATGGAAACCAGCTTGGGGTGTTTATACTCGACCTTTTCTTCACCATGCATCCGCCGGGTGTAGGTGGGGATGTAGTCCATCGGGCCGGGCCGGTAAAGCGAAATCGCCGCAACAATATGCTCAAACGTTCGCGGGCGCATTTCGGTGAGCATCTTGCGCATCCCGGCGCTTTCAATCTGGAAGACGCCAATGGTCTCTCCCCGCCCGATAAGATCGAAGGTTTCCTTGACCATGCGCGTGATTTCCGGATCATCCGGATCAGGGCGATAGGGGATGTTATCCATCGTGTAGTGCACGCCATGGTACTGCTCGATCAGTTCGCAGGCTTTGCGCATGATCGTCAGCGTGGACAGACCCAGGAAATCCACCTTCAGCAGGCCAAGCGACTCGCTGGTTTCCATGTCGAACTGGGTTACCTGCTTGACCGGCACACTGTTCTTGCCACCTTCACCTTTGGTAGGCCGGTGCAGCGGGATGTATTCCGTCAGCGGCTTGTCGGCAATGATCACGCCTGCGGCATGCGTGCTGGCATGCCGCACCACACCTTCCAGACTGCGTGCCGTATCAATCAAACGCCGGGCGTTAGGGTCGGCCTTGTAAACTTCCTTAAGTTCCGGCACGGCCCTGCCCGGTTCATCACCGAGCGCATCTTTGAACTTGACCGGCTTTGCCCCGCTGGGCAGCATCCGGGCGATCCTATCCACCTCGGTCAGGGGCATATCCAGCGCCCGACCCACGTCACGGATAGCCGCCTTCGAACCCATCGTCCCAAAAGTAATGATGGCCGCGACTTTGTCCTCGCCGTACTTCTGCGTCGCATATTCGATCATTTCAGCGCGGCGGTCATCGGGGTAATCCAGATCAATATCGGGCATGGAAACCCGACCCGGATTCAAGAATCGCTCAAAAATCAGCTTGTTCTGCAGCGGGTCAATATTGGTAATTCCCAGGCTGTAGGCCGCCACACTGCCAGCGCCGCTGCCGCGCACATTCCACCAGATATCCGCATGGCGGGCAAACTCGCACAGATCCCATACAATGAGGAAATATGTATCAAAGCCCATGTCATGGATGATGTCCAGCTCGTAGTCCAGCCGTCGGACGATCTCCGGATCACGGGCACGCTCTCCGTAGCGCCACTCAAGCCCTTTTTCGCACAGGTAGCGCAGATACGTCTGCGCGGTATAACCTTCCGGCACCGGGAAAACCGGCAGGTGATAGCCCTTCGCCTCAAGATCAACCGCGCACATTTCGGCGATCTTGAGTGAATTGGTCAGCGCTTCCGGCACATCAGCGAACAGCTCCCACATCTCCCGCGGAGAGCGGAGGTGATAGCTGGGATCGGTCATGCGCATCCGGTCGGGGTCATTCTTGACACTGCCGGTCTGGATGCACAGCAGCGTATCATGCGGGTCGAAATCCTCCGCCATGATGTAGTGCACGTCATTCGTCGCCACCAGCGGCACTTTTGCGTAGCGGCTGTTTTCGACCAGCCACTTATTGAGCGTTTCGAGCTGCGGGATGTCGTGCTGCTGAAGCTCCAGATAGAAATTCTCCGGCCCGAACACATCCTGATACCACCCGATCAACTGGCGCAGTTCACGTTCATCTGTGCCCTGCTCCAGCGCACGCGGAATTTCCGCCGCCAGGCAGCCGCTGGTGGCGATCAACCCTTCGGCGTACTGCTCCAGCAGTTCTTTATCAATCCGGGGGCGGTAGTAGTACCCGCGAAGCTGCGCCTCACTGGCCAGCTTGAGCAGATTCTTGTAGCCGGTTTGATTCTTCGCCAGCAGCAGCAGATGGTAGGGGCGGTTGTCAAGCTGGGGGTCGCGGTCTTCCATGCCCCGCCGGGCGAGATAGGCCTCCATGCCGATAATCGGCTTGATTCCCGCTTTCCGCGCCGCGCGGTAAAATTCGATCACGCCGAACATCGCGCCGTGATCGGTGATCGCCAGCGCGGGCATATCCAATTCCTTCGCCCGATTGACGATACGATCAATTTTACTCAGGCCATCCAGAAGGGAATATTCAGTGTGAACATGAAGATGGACAAATTGTTTTTTGTTGCTCATCAGCAAACCGATGATTTCACTTTAGCTGTACAGGGGCGGGAAATTCACGACACAAACATGGGTGACAGTGATTATAGCACAGCACATCCACCCTCGCGTCTGCTCGCCGGGTTTTTAAGGTTTGATGCCCATCATCACGCAACAAGCGATGAGCTGCACGTACACCGCCGTCCCGTCCGCACAGTATCTACTTCCCGGAGCCACCATGCCAGAACTGCCAGAAGTTGAAACCGTTGTACGCGGGCTGCGCGGGCCGCTAAAAGGCCGCACCTTTATCGATGTGTGGCTGGACTGGCCCGGCAGTCTTGCCTTCCCCACGCCGAACGAATTCCGCACACAACTTCCGGGCCAGACCGTCCTCGGCATCCGACGGCGCGGTAAGTACATCCTCTGCGATCTGACCGACAGTGTGCTGATCATCCACCTGAAGATGACCGGGCGGCTGTATGTCGTGCCGGATACTGCCCGCCATGAAGCCGATCGCTGGGTGCACTTTCGCTTTCAGCTAGACAACGGGCACCAACTGCGCTTCTCCGACCCGCGCAAGTTTGGGCGGGTCTACCTGACTCCGGAGCCAGACTGGATCATCGGTAAACTGGGGCCGGAGCCTCTGGACGATTCGTTCACGCTGGATGCTTTCCAGAGACAAATCGCACGGCGCAAAGGTACGCTCAAACCGCTGCTGCTGAACCAGCGTTTCATCGCCGGAATCGGCAACATCTACGCCGATGAGGCGCTGCACCGCGCGGGTCTCCATCCGCTGCGCACCGCCGACAGTCTCACCGAAGATGAACAGGCCCGGCTGTACGAAAGCATCCGTGCCGTCCTCCGGCAGGGCATCCAGTACGAAGGGGCCAGCATCAACTGGTATCGTAAGCCGGACGGCAGCAAAGGCGAATCGCAGGAGCACTTCCGCGTTTACGGGCGGACAGACGCGCCCTGCCCGGTCTGTGGCACGCCCGTGCGCCGTATCGTCGTCGGCGGGCGTGGGACGCACTTCTGCCCCACTTGCCAGACAAGGTGATCCTGTAGACAATGCATACAACAACAGTCAGGGAGTACAGGTCAAACAATCATGGGTCTGGAAGATTTTCTGCGACAAATCCCGGCACAATTGCTGCTGATGACGTGCGGTTCCGGCGTTCTGCTGATCATCTTCTGGGGCGTGATCATCTGGCGGCGTGCCAGCGGTCAGAATCGATCAAAGCCTGCCCCAGCGCCGGTTGAGGCAGCAGCAGCGGAAGATGAAAGCAGGGGAAGCTCGCCCGGCAAGGTATGGAAGGACATCCGCCAGGCCGTCTGGAATTTCTTCTTCTACAGCGAGGAAGAAAAAGAGGCGCTCAAGCAGGGTGCTCCAACACCATCAGCACAGCCATCGTCAGCAGCGGCTGAAGGCCCCCCCGACACAGTGGAAGTACTGCGCGTCTGGCGTGACGTGGTGGATGGCTCGCTGGTGATCCAGGTCGGCGGGGAATACTACCGCAGCCTCGATGCGATCCGCGCCGCGGGGCAGGAACGCCGCTTTCTGGCCGTGCTGCGCGAACTCGCCCAGCTTGCCAGGCAGGACACCCGGCAAACATCCTCCTCACCAACGGCCCCACGACCGGCAGCAATGGCTGTGCCAGAAGAATCGGAGACAGCGCCACCTGAAGCTGCACCACCACCGGCAGCAGAGGACACCATACCAGCGGAATCATCCCCGCCGCCCGGCCCTGCGCCCGTGCAGCCGCTCGCGCCGCCATCGGTCAGCGCAGCAAGCGCCGCCGTCTCCGAGGTAGAGCCGCTCGGATCATTCTTTGACAATGTCAAGAAAGCGATCAAGCGCGGCGGCAAAGCACCAGCCAGAGGTGAGGAAATAGAAGACCAGCCGCCCGGCATTGCAGGCCAGATCGAAGCCTACCTGCAATACCGGATTGCCCTGACCCCGGAGCACCAGAATCGCAGTATTCACGTGCGTCCGGCAGCAGATGGCAGCGTGCGCATCGAGGTTGACGGCGTGTTCCATGAGACGGTGGGCGACATCCCGGACGAAGCCGTGCGTGAGTTCGTGATCACCGTGATTCAGGAATGGGAGGAACGCCAGTAACCGCGCTTATGTATAGTCCACGGGCACGGGTTCCAGCGTTGGTTTGCCATCGGGGGGTTGAACCAGCCGCGCTGCCGGAATCCGGGGATCGTGG
>JALSTC010000303.1 GCA_026983935.1 Ardenticatenia bacterium | reverse complement strand
CTCACCCTGGGGTGCGGCTGCAAGACATTCGACCTTAAACCGCACAGACAGCCGCCCAGCTTCATCCTCTTCCAGATAGGTATAAACATCTGCATGAGGACAGTCCAGTACAGTATTAAGTCCTGCTCCGGGCCACTGACACTGGCGACATAACTCACGATTTTCCCCTACAGCATAGAAATTCACCCCTCCTGAACAAACAAAATGCGAGGATGAACCTGAGGACAAATAGACACTCAACAGGGGGCAGTCTGGCAGCGGCTGGATCATCTGACTCTCCTTTTCCCCTAAAAAGAAACCAAATTAACAAAAATTACCAAAAAATCAGGCAAAAAAACTTACCGAAACACACCCAGCATCTCTCGGACGAACTCTTGCAATCTTTCCTGCCCTTCAGGGCTGACACGCTTTAACATCTCCATGTAGCGCCTGCTTTGCTTCAACAACAAAGTTGTCACCCGTCGATTCACGTTCTCCATAAAGGTCAATCCGACAGCAATACCAGACAGAGCACCCAATCCCAATTCAGCGGGGAACCCTGCCAGACGCAGTTGCTCCGCAAGCCCTTTGCGTGCCAGTTGCAGACTCAAGAGCACCGCTGTGATCATCTCCGTTACAAACAGCAGTGGAGACTGCCGGTCAGGCAACCTCGCCAGAAGCTCCTCCAGTAACTCTTTATACTCATCAATCTGGCGGGACTGCAGCCGCTCCAGGATATACGCTTTGAGCTTCTCCCAGTCTGCAATGTCCTGAGCTTCAGCGGTCAAACTGCTAAATAACTGCTCTGCAGCCTCGGTGGGGGAGAAGACGATTGTAGAACGCCCTGCTCCACGTCCCTCTGGTGGTATCACATACTTCGAACGAACAAGCCCGCGTTTTTCCAGCACACGCAGCATATCATAAGCTGTGATCTTGCTGACACCCAATCGCTCCGCAACATGGGCGTAATGCAGCGGCTCTTCAGCCTGGTGATAAATATCCAGAAAACTCCCTAAGAATTCACGCTGCCGCCCGGTCAGTTTCATCCGCACTCACCAGAAAATCCGAAAATAACAAAAAAGACAAAACAATCAAACTCAGTATAAAGGCTGAAGGGCAATGCTGTCAAGGCGCTGGGCAGAGGTATGACCTGTGCTGTCAGCTCCCAAAACCGGGCCACACATACGTCCAGACCGAGCCAATCGTTCGGTAGCCGAGGGTTTCGTAGAGGGTATGGGCCGGGTTCCCCGCCGTCACGCCCAGCATCCCGTGGGTCAGTCCGGCAGCGCGGAAAGCCGCATGCGTGTGCTGCATCAGGGCACGGGCAAGGCCGTGCCGCCGGTGCTGCGGAAGGACGCAGATTTCGGCGGTGAAACCCTGTCCGATATGGCGGCGTGTGGCAAGCGTCACCGCTACTGGCTGGCCCTCATCCGTCACAATCAACCCGCTTGCCGTCCGGTCAAAATGGCCGTAGCGCCCCCCCATCGTCTGCCGGACGATCCATGCCGTCAGTTCCTGTGAGCGCAGTTCCGGGATGATCTGGGCGTCAAGCGTGCCGATATTCGCCTGATAGATGATCGCCGCAGCAGCATCAAGCATGTCGTCATGCCAGGGTGAAAAGCGATACCCCCCTGGCACGTGCATTGCCCAGCGCCGGGCAGACAGATCGGCCTGCATGATCAGCCGCTCAGCACCAGCGAAGCCCTGCTCACGCAGCGCCTCTGCCACAGGCGGCGAAACCTCCGGAATCTCAATGAAGACATCACTCCCGTTTTCGCGCACATGCAGGCGCTGCATCACAGCAGAGAGCAACGCCTGTGCAGCGGCAGAGGGGGCCTCCGGCAGCACAAACAGCAGCGTCACATAGTTGATGCCGCGCTCCGTGCGCCATGCCGTCACGCCCACTGCCTGGCCATCGGTGACAGCCAGCAGGGCATCCGCATGGCCAAAGCGCACCGCCGCCGCGACATAGTCCAGCAGGCATTCATCCTCCGGCAGGGCAAGGCCGCTGGCGCGTATATGCGGCAGCAGCCCGGCGGTCAGGGCATCCAGCGAAGCGCCGGTATCCAGCAGCGGTTCAAGTTCAAATGTCATTGGCTTCAGTCACGCCGCAGCGATTCAAGCGCGGCCACCAGCCCAAAAGCGGCCAGGATTGTACCGGCGATACGCCGTCCTACCAGCAGCGCAGCCGCGGCCAGCGCAGTGAGCACAGCGGATGCCGTCAGGCCCGCCTCCTGAACAGATCGCGATGCCTGTCCCACATCACCGCTCTGCATATAGACGGCCCATTTGAGCAGCACGCCGCCGTCAAACGACGGCGTGGGCATCAAGGCTGCCGCACCGATAAATGCATTGAATGCCATGAAGATATCCAGCAGATCCCGCCCAAACGGACCCGGTGGGAACACAGGTCGCACCACTCGCCCGGCAACGATTGCGCTCAAGTTAGCCAGCGGCCCTCCCACTGCCCGTCCGATATGGGCTTCTGGCGGCACATTGCTGCTGTGGTACAGCGTGACCCAGTGCACGGCATTGATCAACAGCGTGTCCATCGGCGCACCGACCGCCCGTGCACTGAAGATGTGCCCCAGGCTGTGGATGGCAAAAACAGCCATGAACAATACCGTCCAGATCACGGTCAAAATGAGGCGCATAAACCAGGAACGCGCCGGATAGCGCTGCGCCACCAGCACCCAGCACAACCCCAGCGTACCGATGACATTCAGCGGCGCGCTGATATCGGCCTGCACGGGAGTCCCGGCCAGGGTAAACAGCATTCTGGGCGGCGGGGGAATACGGGTATCAGACATGACCACCCTCCCCTGCATGAATCAAATGTCCTGCCTTCGGGATATAGAATCTAATCCGGGGCGTCCGGACGAACGCCCTTCTCAGGAAACTCACATCGCTGCTGGCGGCAGTCTGGTTGGCCGCCCCACAAAGCCTCAGAACCAGTACGCTTCCAGCCAATCCAGAAATGCCGTGAGCACATCCGGCGTCAGGCGGACCGCCGCCTCAAAGCGTCGCGGCGAAAACGCATATGCCCGGATGTCGTACTTGCGCACCACAAAGATCATATAGTCGCGTTCCCAGCGAGCCGGACTCCAGAGGAAGGCGATCCCCTGCTCACGGCGCATTAAGTCCAGCCAGCGGCGGCGAACCACATCATCCAGGCTGCTGAGTTCAAAGCGCAGTGCCAGCATGGCCTCCAGCGTGAAGGTCAGTTCCAGCATGCCAGTGAATCGATCCAGGTCAACCGTCAAGGCGGCGTGATCATCCTGGGTCATCATGCGAGCCGTGCCTCGCATGG
>JALSTC010000302.1 GCA_026983935.1 Ardenticatenia bacterium | reverse complement strand
GGTGGCATAGGTGCTGAACTTATAGCCGCGTGTGTGGTCGAATTTCTCGACGGCGCGCAGCAGGCCGATGTTGCCCTCCTGGATCAGGTCCAGAAAATTGATACCCCGGCCCATGTACCGTTTGGCAACGGAGACCACCAGCCGCAGGTTGGCCTGGGTCAGCGCTTCAGCGGCTTCCTTCTCCCGAATTTTAACCAGCTCGAACGTGTCGAGCAGCCGCTCGGCAGCATCCGGTGTGCGCTTGATCCAGGCATTGTATGCCCGCTTGTTGAGGCCATATCTGCGGACGGCTTCCTGTAGTTCCGTTGGCAGCACGTAGAGGGCATGGAAGACGGCAAACAGGTCGCGGGCCAGTTCGGTCCAGTTGTCGTCATGACCCCAATCGCGCAGATGCAGGAAGCGGCGGATGGCCGACTCGTCGTCGCGATCCCAGGATTCGCGCACAGCCTGCGCTTCGTCAATGATCGTTCCCAGTTCTGGCGGCTCCACCTCAAATTCCGCGGCCCGTTTCTGGAGCGATTTCCAGGCGGCATGGGCATGCCGGATCAGCGCCAGCGCCACGTCGGTGGTCTGGTTCTGATCGTTTTCCGCGGCCTGCGAAGCAATCTCATCAAGCAGACGGGCGGCGGCCATTTCTGCAGCCAGCCAGATCTCGCGGTCGGTGTTGAGCAGCTGCACCTGTCCGATCTCTTTGAGGTACATCCGCACCGGGTCGTCCGTCAGCGGCCCTGCACTTTCGTAATATGGCTTCTCATCGTGCTCTTCGATTTCATCCACGTCGTCACTGTCCAGTTCGTTGTCTTCCAGCGAGTCAAGAGTATCCAGGGGGAGGGCGCTGTCGGTGGTGTCTATGTCGGGCAGGTCTATTCCCACTTCCGCTGCCTGGTCGGTGTCAATGTCCGCTGCCAGTACGTCTTCATCGCTTTCTCTTACCCGGCGTTTCGTGCTGCCGCCAGGCGATTGCGGAGGACGAGGTGTCGCTTTACGTTTTTTCTGCCTGGTCATAAATATCCTCTAAGGCCATGTGCCAGAATGAATTGTGCTGAGTAATCCGTTGAGGCAGGCTCATGACAGAGCATGAGTTGGCGGAGGCATAGAGCCAGAGTACTTCTTGTAATATGTTTGCCCTCAAAATGCAAGTGTTATCTTACCGTATTTATGTCAGTTCTGTCCGGCTTTGCAGCACCCGATCAAGGTGCACAATGGCCGTATTGTTGGCCTGAAATGTGGCCTGATAGGCCTGCCGGATGCTTTCACTGGCGCCCTGCGGCATGAACCGCAGTTCCTCATTGGCGCGGCGCAGCCGTTCGCGGCGTAGCTGCAGGGCCTTGTCCACCAGCTCGACTTCGAGCGGTACTTCTGTCCATCCTTCACGGTATCGCTGCTTCTTCACCGACGGCAGCTCCGGGCGCAGTGCGCCGGGCAGTTTTTCCTCAAAAGTGCTGAGCGGCTCCCGCAGGCGCAGCAGGTCTTCCACCTGCTGGCGCAGCGGCTCGCCGACGGCTTCCAGTACATAGGCCAGCGGTTCCATGTCATCCTGGATGAGCGCCTCCTGCAGTGCCTGCAGGATGGCCCGGTGCGCCGAATCGCGGAAGTCCTCCGGACTGAGGGGAGCCAGCGCCTCCTGCAGGCCTGCCTGCAGGGCTTCGTCCGTGATTGCCAGCAGCGCCGTTTCGGCCACCTGCCGCAGGGCGCGGTTGGCCTGATAGAGCAGCTCGGGTCTGTACAGCAGCAGGCTCAGGCAGTAGCTCTCTTCCGCACTGACGGGAGTCAGGCGGGCGGGGGGTGGGGCGCTCACCACGGGCGGGGCCTCGACGGGTCCCGCATCATCATCTTCCGGCGGCGGCATGGCGTCAAGATCGGGGCGGGGGCCTTCCTCCGGGGCCTCGGCTGTCGGGTCTGGCTGTGGTCGGGGCCGGCGCTGCTGCAGCGCCGCCTGATCCATCGCCGCCGTGCGCCGCCGCTGCCGCAGACGCGGATTGGTGGGCTGCCGCCGGGTGGTCGCGGCCAGGCTTTCCAGCGCGATTTCCATCAGGCGTTTTTCGGAAAGATGGAGTGCCAGCGCCAGTTTTTGCACGTTGACTTCTTTATGCAGGTCACTCTCCGTCGCTAGCAGCAGCGGCAGCAAGGCGTGGGCGACCTTTTCTTTCTCAAAGACGGTGGCCGTGCGCGGATCGAGTTCCGCCGTGCCGACCCGGATCACGTAATCGGCCACTGGCTCCGCCTCATTGATCAGGCGCTGCCATTCATCCGGCTGCTCCCGAATCAGATCATCGGGATCGAGGCCCTCCGGCAGCACGACGACCCGCAGATCAATCCCCAGACGTCCCGCTTTGCGCATGGAGCCATCGCGCCCGAACAGCGCCGCCCCGGATTCGTCCAGACTTTCGCGGGCAACATTCAGGCCGCGCATGGTGGCCCGGACACCGGCCTGATCGGGGTCAAGGGCGAGGATGAGGCGGTCGGCATACTTGCGCAGGGTCTGGAGCTGCGGCTCGGTTAGCGCTGTGCCCATCTGGGCAACGACATTGCGGAAGCCCGCCTGATGGGCCTGCATCACGTCCATGTAGCCTTCGACGATAACCGCCGTCTCCGTCTCGCGGATTTCCCGGCGGGCCAGGTCCAGCCCGAAAAGCGTGTGCGATTTGTCGAACAGATCACTTTGCGGCGAGTTCAGGTATTTGGGCTGATCTTCCGCCCGCAGTGCCCGCGCCCCAAAACCTCGCACACGCCCGCGCCCGTCCCGGATGGGGATGATCAGCCGGTGGCGGAAGCGGTCATAGGTGCGGCCGGTTTCCTCTTTATGGATGGCGACACCTGCCGCCAGGATATCTTCGGTGCTGTAGCCCAGTTCGTGCAGGTGGTTGATTGTGTGCTGCCAGCCATCGGGCGCATAACCGAGCTGGAAGCGCTCGATCGTCTCTGCATTCAATCCGCGCCGCTGCACATAGGCGCGGGCGGCCTCGGCATCCGGTGCATGTAAAAGGCGGTCATGGAAGAAGCGGGCGGTTTCTTCCAACAGCCCCAGAAGGCGCTCGAAGGCGGCCTGCTGCTCCGCCTGTTCCGGGGTGCGGGGCTTCAATTCGACTCCGGCGCGTTCGGCCAGATTGGTGAGTGCTTCTTTGAAGTCCCAGCCGTGCACTTTCATGGCAAAATTGAAGATGTCGCCGCCCTCGTCGCAGCCAAAACAGCGCCAGGTTTGCGTTTCCGGGAAGACGACAAAGGAAGGGGTGCGTTCCTGATGGAAGGGGCAGAGGGCCTTGTAGGTGCGTCCGGCTTTCTTGAGGCGGACGTTT
>JALSTC010000301.1 GCA_026983935.1 Ardenticatenia bacterium | reverse complement strand
TGCAGCAGTTGACCAACGCGCCGGTAGCCTTCGCCACATCAATGGTCAGCTTCGAGCGCGTATTTGAGGTGATTGACCTGCCGCTGGACATCATCGAAAAGCCGCAGGCCAGGGCGCTCAAAAACGCAAATGGCGAACTGATTTTTGACCACGTGACGTTCATCTATCAAATCGATTCCCGGCATCTGCTCAGCAGCGTTCAGCGGCACGGCCAGATGGACACCGTGCAGGCCGTGCTCTCCGGGGATGGTCAACGCAACGGAGAAACAGAAGTCGTGGCGCAAAGCCAGGCCAGAGAGAAGGCACTCGACGACGTGTCGTTCACCATCCAGCCAGGGCAACTGGTCGCCCTGGTGGGGCCAAGCGGCGCAGGCAAAACGACCCTGACTTACCTTATCCCGCGTCTCTACGATCCGACCGAAGGCCGCATCCTGCTGGATGGTCATGATCTGCGCGATCTCACACTCGACTCACTGGCTGCCCAGATCGGCATGGTGACACAGGAAACGCATCTGTTCCACGATACGATCCGCACCAACCTGCTCTATGCCCGGCTGGAGGCAACGCAGGCGGAAATCGAGGCGGCCTGCAAAGCCGCCAATATCCACGATTTCATTGCTGGCCTGCCGGACGGCTACGATACCATCGTCGGCGAACGTGGCTATCGACTCAGCGGCGGCGAGAAACAGCGCATTGCCCTTGCCCGCGTGATTCTGAAGGATCCGCGCATCCTTGTGCTGGACGAAGCCACCAGCCATCTGGACAGCCAGTCCGAGGCGTTGATTCAGGAAGCCTTGAAGCGCGTCATGGCCGGGCGGACAAGCATCGTCATCGCCCATCGGCTGAGCACGATTCTGGCCGCCGATCTGATTCTGGTGCTGGATCGTGGTCGGATCGTCGAACGTGGGACTCATGCCGAACTGCTGGCCGCAGGCGGGCTGTACGCGCAGCTTTATGAAACCCAGTTCAGCCGGGAAACGGCACAGGCTTGATTGCAAAAACAAAGGCAGAGGGAGTATGGTCGAGCGTTCACAACATACGTATGACATTCTCACCATGGGGCGCAGCTCTATCGATCTATATGCCAATGAGGTTGGCGCGCCCTTCGTGGAGATCAAGAGTTTTGCCGCCTATGTTGGCGGCTGCCCGACCAATATCAGCGTCGGGACACGGCGGTTGGGTCTGCGCTCGGCGCTGCTGACCGGCATCGGCGAGGACCCCGTCGGCGACTTCATCCTCAAATTCCTGGAAGACGAGGGCGTCGAGACGCGCTATGTCGTGCGCAAGCCCGGCCACCGCACCAGCGCCGTCGTGCTGGGCATCGAGCCGCCGGACAAGTTCCCGCTGGTTTATTACCGCGACAACTGCGCCGACATCGAGCTGTCCATTGATGACGTACTGGCCGCACCGGTGGCCAACAGCCGCGCCCTGTTGATCTCCGGGACAGGTCTGAGCAAAGAACCAAGCCGCAGCGCGACACTCTTTGCCGCCGAACAGGCAAAGGCGGCAGGAACCACCGTTTTCCTCGACATTGATTTCCGTCCCGATCAATGGCATGACCTGCGTGCCTTTGGCGTGGTGATCCGCTCGGCCCTGCGGCTGGTAGATGTCGCCATCGGCACTGAGGATGAGGTCAAGGCAGCGGTGCTCACTGAATCCTCACAGGTCTCAGTGACCGATCTGCAGATTTCCGATGCAAGGGTAGAAGGGGATATCAACACAGCAGTACAAACCCTGCTGGCGGGCGGCCCGGAGGCGCTGGCGCTCAAGCAGGGTACGGACGGCTGCACGATCTTCCTGGCAGGTGGCGAGGCAGTCCACGCACCCGCTTTCCCGGTGGAGATATACAACATTCTGGGTGCGGGCGATGCATTTGCCAGCGGTTTCATCTACGGTTACCTGAAAGGCTGGGACTGGTATAAAGCGGGGCGTATGGGCAACGCCACTGGAGCCATTGTGGTCACACGGCACGGCTGCGCCAACTTCATGCCCTACGAACAGGAGGCGCTGACCTTCATCGAGGAGCGGGGCGGATTCTAGCAGCACAGCCAGCATCCATGAGCAGGCAGGAGGCACCGGCCCGGCCATGCAGAAATACAGCGTTTCGTCTGCTTAGATTGTGTTTTTGAGGAGGAGACATCCATGACCAGACGCCTGACGATGGCCCAGGCCATCATCGAATTCTTGAAGAACCAATATGTGGAGCGCGACGGCCAGGAGATTCCTTTCTTTGCCGGTGTGTGGGGAATCTTCGGGCATGGCAACGTTGCCGGAATCGGCCAGGCATTGCAGCAAACGCCCGACTTTCGCTACTATCAGACGCGCAACGAACAGGCGATGGTGCACACGGCGGC
Organism: Ardenticatenia bacterium; assembly: GCA_026983935.1. Lineage (GTDB taxonomy): Bacteria > Chloroflexota > Anaerolineae > Aggregatilineales > Ch27 > JALSTC01. The sequence continues at coordinate 954 of JALSTC010000301.1, read as the reverse complement.
GGGCTTCGCCAAAATGAACAACCGCCTGCGCACATTCGCCTGCACGTCGTCCATCGGCCCCGGTGCGACCAACATGATCACCGGCGCGGCGACGGCAACCGTCAACCGCCTGCCCGTGCTGCTCCTGCCGGGGGACATCTTCGCCCGCCGCAATGTGGCCCCCGTCCTGCAGCAGATCGAGTCACCGTGGTCGCAGGATTTCTCCGTCAATGATGCTTTCAAGCCCGTCTCACGCTACTGGGATCGCATCAACCGGCCTGAGCAGATCATCACGTCGCTGCCGGAAGCCATGCGCGTCCTGACGTCACCGGTCAACACCGGCGCGGTCACCCTGGCCCTGCCGCAGGATGTGCAGGCCGAAGCCTATGACTATCCGGACAGGCTGTTCACGCGGCGCGTCTGGGCTATCCCACGTCCCCGCGCCGATGAAATGCTCCTGCAGCGGGCCATCGCCTGGATCAGAGAGGCCAGACAGCCTCTGATCATCGCCGGGGGTGGCGTGATCTACAGCGAAGCGACCGACGCGCTGGCTGCCTTTGCGGAACAAACCGGCATCCCGGTTGCAGAAACGCAGGCAGGCAAGGGATCACTGCGCTACGATCACCCCCAGGCGCTCGGTGCAATGGGCGTCACCGGCACGCCGGGCGCGAACATCATCGCCCGTGAGGCCGACCTGATCATCGGCATCGGCACGCGCTACACCGATTTCACCACAGCCTCCAAAACGGCTTTCCAGAATCCCGACGTGCGTTTCATCAATATCAATGTGGCCGAATTCGATGCTTACAAACACGCCGCACTGCCGCTTGTCGCCGACGCGAAGGTCACGCTGGAAGTGCTGACGGACGCCCTCCGGGACTATCACGTGGACCGCGGCTACAGCGCCCGCATTGCCCGCTTCAAGGAAGAATGGGAGGCCGAAGTAGACCGCATTTACAACCTGCGGCACGGGCC
>JALSTC010000300.1 GCA_026983935.1 Ardenticatenia bacterium | reverse complement strand
CGGGCTTGCAAGGGTCTCCAGCAATCGCATTATCTATCAAATCTCTACGTTCTATGTGGAAATCATTCGCGGCGTGCCGATGCTGGTGCTGCTCTACTACATCGCCTTTGTCATGGGGCCAGCCATTGTCAACCTGATCAATGTGATCGGGGATGCACTGCTCAACATTCACGTGCTGCCGGACATTGCGCAGCGCATGGCAGCCATGCAGGTGCGAGAGCTGGATTTCACTGCCCGGGCCGTCATCGCGCTGACCATCGGCTACTCCGCCTTTCTATCGGAAATCTTCCGCGCCGGGATTCAATCGATCGAGCGAGGCCAGATGGAAGCCGCCCGGTCGCTGGGCATGAGCTACTGGCAGGCCATGCGCTACGTCATCCTGCCGCAGGCAGTCAAGCGTGTGCTCCCGCCCCTCGGCAACGATTTTGTCGCCATGCTCAAAGATTCATCGCTGGTTTCCGTACTCGGTGTGCGGGACATCACGGGTCTGGGCAAGATTTACGCGACCAGCACCTTCCGCTTTTTTGAAACCTATAACGTCGTCGCGTTCATGTATCTGGTCATGACCATCCTGCTGTCGCTGCTGGTGCGCTATATGGAGCGTCGTCTGCAAACAGAATCGTAGGTCACCGGAATAGAAAACTGCCCCGTGCAGGAACCATCCCCCACAGGGCAGTGTAAACTTGCAGGTCTACGGATCGCTTATTCGGCTTCCGGCAGAACGGTGAACAGCATCCCCTCCGTCCGCCCAAAAACCTCCGGGAAGTAGAAGGCATAGGCGTGGGCGGGCATTGTCTGGAACTCACCGGGGACGCTGGCCCGCACCTGATAGGTGTAGACATACGTGCCGCGCGGCAGGAAATCGGCGTAGAGATTTACCTGCTCATCACGCATTTCGGTGCGGTCAAACCACCACCATCCCCAGTACCAGTATGGATCATACTGCCGCCGCAGGTCCGGAGACTGCGCCTGCTGACTGGTCGTCAGCAGAGACGTATCCACGCCCTCCGTCCCGGCAGGGATCGGATCTTCCAGCACGAAGTAGTAGATATCCTGTGGGAGCGTCAGCGTCAGGCGGACGGTGATCACATCACCCACATGTGCCTCGGTGATTGGAGTCTCCGGATCGTCCGCCAGGAAATACTCGCGGGCAACCGTCACTCCTCGACTGATGGCATCCACCTCCGAAGCAGGCAGCCGCAGATTGAGATGCGCTGTGTAGTAAAGCACGCCTTCCCCTGCTCCGCGAGCCACGATCACGCGATTGATCGCATCAGTCAGCAGATCGCTTACCGCAATTCGCAGCACCTGCCCATCACGAACCGTATCCGGCGTGACCGTTGCCTGCGTCAGCACATCCCGATTCACACTCAGACTGTACTCATAGCTGCCGCGCAGTTCCCCGGTCAGTACCATCCAGTCCGTCAGCGCCATAACAGCCCAGACTGTCTCCTGCGTGGTCTCCCAGTGATCACCCTGCCGGGCCACCATGAGCCAGCGAACGGCACCGGGCAGCAGATCGCTCTCCGGTGTCACGCGGGCCAGCGCACTCAGCACAACAGCCGTCGTGCGGGTATCGCTGCTCCAGTTCCACCAGTCGTTGCTTCCCTCTTCCCAGTGCGTGCCCGTCGCGGAGAGAATCGCCGCCGTCGTCAGATCACTGACCAGATCGGCTACTGCATCCTGCTCTGGATACAACTCGTGGAAGGCCATCAGCAGGTAGGCACGGGCCTGATACGACATCTCCAAGCGATGCTCAAACAGGGCCAGGTATTCATTGAGATTTCCATCCCCAGCACGGGCCAGGACATAGAAGTAAAAAGCCTGCCGGTTGAGCCGCCATACAGCCGTTTCTACACTGGGACGGATGAAATCCGTCCGCACGAAGTTGAGCGCACGATCCAGCATACCCCGATCCACATCAAACCCGGCGGCGCGAGCCTCAATCAGGCCCAGAGCGGCATAGGCCGTGACCAACGGGCTGCTCTCCATGCGGCTGAACCAACCCCAGCCACCATCCGGATTCTGATCGGCAGCGAGCTTCTCCAGAGCCTCATTCAAGGCTTCATAGAGATTCGCTTCCAATTCCGGATCATGCAGTCCAAGGTCCCGGAGTGCGCGATACGTTACAGCATTCGGTAAGAAGCGGCTGACCGTCTGCTCAATGCACTGATGCGGGTAGTTGCGAAGATAATCAAAGGCATCCACTGCGGTAACGGCCAGGGACGGATCAAGATGAACGATCAACTCGCCCTGCTCGGTGTCCAGGCGAGGTGGCAGGCTGATCGCCTCCGTACGGGAGCCACTCTCACGAAGGAGGCCGCCAGTCCCAACGGTATCAGGCGCGGTATAGTGGTACACCGGTATCGTGCCATCCGGGCCTGTCGCCAGCGTCGGCTTGCTGGCGTCCTGATAGCCATCCTCACCGATGGCGATGAACGTCAGGTCAACATACGGCACATCCAGCGCCACGACTTGCCATTCCACCCGCGCCCGTGATGCAGCCTCTATCGTGACCGTCTGCGTCACATCACTTTCCAACTGCACACCATCCGCCTGCAGAGTGACCTGCACCGTCTGCGGCGCTTCCGTATTGTTATTCACCACAGCCGCCAGTTGAAGCCGGTCATCCACTACAAAGAAGCGCGGCGTCACCGGACGAATCAGCAGCGGCAAAGTGGAAACAACTTCCACCGTACCCTGCCCGACGCGGGTATCCAGCGTCACAGCGCGTGCGTCCAACTGCCAGGTAGTCAGGTTATCCGGAAGATCAACCGATACAGACGCCCGCCCATCCGGGCCAGTGACTACGGGAGCCGCCCACAACGGCGTCTGCTCAAAGTTTTCCCGCACAACCACCGGCTCCGGCACGCCACCGCCGCCAGCCGCCGTCCCTGTTGGCATCGGGGCAGCAGCCATCGGTGCCATCGCACCTTCGGCAATGGCCATATCAACATCAGCCTCCCGCTCCTCCGCCACAGCACCGACATATTCATCAGTAATGCGATCCAGCAGGGCAGTAAGCGAAAAGTCTGTGTACACAAAGTCTCCCTGGGGGCCATAAAAGGCATCAAGCAGGGCTTCGCTGTTGGGCGGCATCAGCGACAGAATCGCCTTGTCGGTCAGCGCCAGCCCGAATTCAGCCTGCACCGGCTCACCATGGGCATCCGTTGCCAGCACGTCGAACGCCACTGTCTCACGCGGCTGCGCCAGCCGCACGGAAGGGGTCACAACGACGGTTAGCTGCTGCTCGATCGGTTTCACGTTGATCGCAATCTGTCCGGTGCGATAGTCCGGGTTCAGGCTTTCCT
>JALSTC010000299.1 GCA_026983935.1 Ardenticatenia bacterium | reverse complement strand
TCTATAATCAAATGGAGATTTGATTATCCCTCCCGTCGGCCCGGAGAAAGCTTATGCCCCGTAAACCTGCCGACCAGACCGTCAGCCGTGATGATATCTTGCAGGCCGCCGCGCGCGTTTTTCACCATCAGGGCTACCATGGCGCAACGATGCAGGACATCAGCGCCGCTGTTGGCCTGACGGCGGGCAGTCTGTATCACCATTTCAAAGGCGGCAAAGATGCCATTCTGGTCGCCGTGCTGGAAGCCGGGTTGGACCAGGTGATGGCAGATGTGCAGGCCATCACCGAGATGTCACTTGATCCGCCGGAAAAGCTGCGGCGTGCCATTCAGGCGCATGTACAGAGCGTTACCGACCATGTGGCCGTTGCGGCGCTGATGATCTTCGAAATGCGCACAACGCTCAGCCTGCCCGAAGTGCCGCAGCGCTACCTGGCACAGCGCGATCAATTTGAAGGGCTGTACCGCCAGATCATTCGAGAAGGCATAGAAACCGGGTGCTTCCGGCCTGTTGACGTAGGGGTATTTACCCGCACGCTGCTGGGGGCGTCGAACTGGGTCAGCGTCTGGTATCGGCCCGAAGGACGCCTGTCGGGGGCAGCTATCGCGGATCAGATCGCTGATATTTTCCTGAACGCACTGCTGCCGCGCTGAAAATCGGTGAGTTCAAGGCCAGGGGCAGGACACCAATGAATCCCTCAAAACAGTCAAATGTCTTGATCATGGTCAACCGCGATCGCTGTGGAGTCTGTGGGTGCTGCGTGCCCGTTTGCCCGCCGGGAGCGATCACGCTGCACGACGCCTGTCTGGAAGTGGATCACGAAACCTGTACGGAATGCATGAAATGCCTGCCAGTTTGCCCGACCCATGCACTCTATGAAATCCCGGCGAAAGCAATCGGGACGTCGGGCGGGAGGGTGCGGTGATGCTGCGCCGCGAGTATGACCTGCTGGTTATCGGTGGCGGGCCGGGCGGCGCGACGGCAGCGCTGGTTGGGGCGCGGCGTGGACTGGACGTGCTGCTGGTGGAAAAACGTCAGGAGATTGGCTCTCCGGTGCGCTGTGCAGAAGCGATCGGTTATACGTTGATCGAATCGTACATCCCCCTTGATGAGCGCTGGATCAATGCCAGGATTGACGCCTTCCGGATTTTTGGGCCATCGGGCAAATCGGTTCGCGTGCCGCCGACCTCGCCGACGATGATCGTCGAGCGCAAGATATTTGACCGCGAGCTGGTGCATGAAGCCGTGCGTGCCGGGGCAGCCGTCCGTGCCATGACCCGCGTCACGGATGTGATCAAGACGGATGGGCGGGTGTGCGGCGCGAAGATGATCAGCCTCGGCAGGGAGATTGAAGTCCGGGCGAAGGTGACCATTGCTGCCGATGGCCCGGAATCGCAGATCGGACGCATGGCTGGCTTGAAGACCGCGCCGCGCCTGAGCGAATACTATTCGGCGGTGCAGTATTTGCTGGCCGGGATCACGCTGGATGATCCCCGCGAATGCCAGTATCACGTCGGGCGGGAAGTCGCGCCGGGCGGTTATGCCTGGGTTTTCCCCAAGGGTGAGGACAGGGCCAACGTCGGGCTGGTGATCACCCCGACGCACGAAAAACAGGGCCGCAGCGCTCAGGAATACCTGGATACATTTGTCGAGCGCCGCTTTCCGGGGGCATCCGTCCTGGGCCTTGTGCTGGGCGGAATTCCCGTCGGCGGCACACTCAAGCAGATCGTGGATGACGGCATCATGCTGGTTGGCGATGCCGCGCATCAGGCCGAGCCGATCACCGGCGGTGGGATCAACCTGGCCATGTTCGCGGGGGACATGGCGGCGACGGTCGCGGCGGATGCTATCGCTCAAGGTGACTGGTCAAAGGAGGCGTTGGAGCCTTATGCCCGGCGCTGGCATAAGGAGCACGGACGCGGCATCAGCAGCATGAGCAAGGCCCGCCATGTGGCGCTGAAGTTTTCCGATGATCGGCTGGACAGACTGGTCGAGGTGACTTCGTCGCTGCCGCTGGAGGAGATGAGCGCCTTCGACATTATCCTGCGTGTACTGCGGAACGACCCGACGCTGCTGCTGCATGCACGCGGGTTCATTCTGCCGTGAAATGTGGTGAGCGACGTGGCTTCCCCGGCCATCGGGGCGGGGGGAAGGTCACGGTCTGAGAGGAGCGACTCGAGTATGGTTTCTTTTACGCCCACTGAAGAGCAGCAGATGCTTGTGGACGCGATCCACCGCTATGCCGATAGCGATGTGCGGAAGATCGCCCACGAAGCGGATGAGACGGGCCAGATTCCCCAGGAGGTCATTGATACCGGCTGGGAGATCGGCCTGATCCCGGCGGCCATTCCAGAAGAGTACGGCGGCTTTGGTGAGCACGAGGCGCTGACCGGCGTTCTGGCGGCAGAAGAGCTGGCCTGGGGCGATCTATCGGTGGCCCTGAAGCTGCTGGCTCCCGCGCTGTTTGCCTTCCCTGTGCTGATGTATGGCACGGAGGAGCAGAAGCAGGAGCTGCTGCCGCTGTTCGCGGAGGCGTACATCCCCATGACGGCGGCGTTGATGGAGCCGGGCATTTTCTTTGACCACACCAACATGAAGACGACGGTGACGTCTCAGGACGGCGGCTTCGTCCTCAATGGCGAGAAGGCAAACGTTCCCCTGGCGGCTGAGGCGCAGAAGATGCTGGTTTACGCCCGTGACAGCGAATCGGGTGAGGTTGGCGCGTACATTGTGGACGCTGGCACAGAGGGCATGACCATTGGCGAACGCGAGAAATTGATGGGCATCCGGGCGCTGGAGACCTATCCCGTCACGTTCGAGAATGTACGTCTGGAGCCATCGCGTAAACTGGGCGGCGAGGAAGGGATCGATTTTCAGGTGATCCGCAATTACAGCCATGTGGCCCTGGCGGCGATGGCCGTCGGTGTGGCCCGCGCTTCCTACGAATACGCGCGGGAATATGCCAAGCAGCGCGTGCAGTTCGGCGTGCCGATTGCCACCAAGCAGGCCATTGCCTTTATGCTGGCCGAAATGGCGATTGAAGTGGACGCCATGCGCATGATGGTCTGGGAAGCGGCCTGGAAGCTGGATCAAGGGCAGGATGCGACGGCGGAAGCCTATCTGGTGAAGGAATACGCGGCCAAATCGGCGCTGTTTGTGACCGATTCCGGTGTGCAGACATTGGGCGGTTATGGCTTCATCCGGGAGTATCCGGTGGAGCGCTGGCTGCGCAATGCACGCGGGTTTGCCATGTTTGATGGCCTGGCGATTGTATAGGACAGGGGTACGGGACAATGGCGATCAGTTTTGAGA
>JALSTC010000298.1 GCA_026983935.1 Ardenticatenia bacterium | reverse complement strand
CCGACTGGACATGGTTGGAAGCCTACGGACTGCTCGGGGCCGATCCAGAGCGGGTGCACAGCGCCGACTGGACGCTGGCGCGGCAGGCCGTCATCACGCAGCTTGAGCGGTTGATGCCCCGCGAGGTCCTTGATCAGGCCCATGACCGATTCAAAGCGACGGCGGAGCGCTCGCCGACGGATATTCTGTGGCGTGGTTCAGGCTGGGGCGCGCTGGAACGCATCCGGCGAGAAGCGATGGACGAAGCGCCATTCTGTTCAGGCGGGCTTGTTTTTGACGAAGCATCGCTGACGGACGCGCAGGCCCCCTGGCTGACTCTGCTTCATGAAGGCCGCTTCCCCGATCAACCGCCGGAAGAAGCGCCGCATGGCTACATGGTGCAGGCTGCATGGCGTGAACTGCTCGAAGCGGCACTGGAACGACAGCCAGATGCCGGGTGGCTGGCCTGGCTGCATCTGGGCGTGATGCGGTTCCATGATGGCGACCATGACGCCGCCCGCCAGGCGTGGAATCGCTCCCACGCGCAGACGCCAACCCCCTGGGCGCTGCGCAACCTCGCTGTCCTGGACGGAAGCGAAGGGCGGCTGCAGGAAGCAGCCGATCGCTACCTGCAGGCCCATCAAATGAATCCGTCACTCCTGCCGCTGGCAATCGAAACCGGGAAGGCCCTGCTGGCGGCGGAGCGGCCCGGCGAATGGCTCGCGCTGCTGGACGACCTGCCACCCGCGCATCAAGCGCACGGACGCATCCGGCTGTTGGAAGCGCAGGCCGCGCTGGCGGCAGGCGACCTGCCCCGTGTGAAGGCCGTGCTCGATCAGCGAGTTATCATGGAAGACCTGCGAGAAGGCGAAACCGCCCTGAGCGACCTGTGGCTGGCGTATCACGCACGGCGGCTGAGTGAGGAAGAAGGTCTGCCGCCGGACGAGGCACTATACAGCCGCGTGAAGCGCGCCTATCCCGTGCCGCCGGAACTGGATTTTCGCATGACGGAATAAGGGCAGGCTATGCCGCCGTGCGGGCATGACCGACCGTCCGCCTCCCGGCACAGGAAAATCGATCACAGAGAGACCGGTATCTGGCTGAGATAAACGCCGATCCGCACCATAATCGCCGCCGCGACGACGTCCATCCCCACACGTCCCACAGTGCAGCTCACTTAACAGACCCCATGGTGATGCCGGAGATCATCCGCTCCGAGAGAATGATGAACAGCAGGATGGTCGGGGCCATCACGAGCACCACGCCCGCAAACAGGCCCACCCAGTCACCGGTATACGTCATGGAGTTCTTGAGGGAATAGAGGCCCAGCGAAAGTGGCCGCTGTGCCGGGTCCTGGATGAAAATCAGCGCCAACTGAAACTCATTCCAGAGGCCGATAAAATTGAAGATCGCCGCCGTGAGAATGCCCGGCGAAGCCAGCGGAAGCATGACATGCCGGAACACCTGAAAATCATTACAGCCGTCAATCACAGCGGCGTCTTCCAGATCGCTGGGCAATGTGGAGAAGAAGCCAGTCAGAATATAGACGGTGAACGGTATCGAAAGGCTGACATAGACCAGGATCAAGCCATGCCGGGTATTGACCAGCCCCATACCGGCCAGCATGGCGAAAAGTGGAATAAACAGCAGCGGGTATGGGATGCCGATCCCGGCGATGTAGACCATGGTCAGCAGCCCCCGTCCCCGGAAGCGTGCCCGGCTCAAGATATAGGAGGCCGGGGCTGAGACAGCGAGGATAATGATCACCGACGCGCCGACGATAATGACGCTGTTAAAGAAATTGTTACCAAGCTGGGCGGCATCCCAGGCCCGCTCATAGTTTGAAAACTGCAGCTCGGTGGGCAGCTTCCAGGGCTCGCGGAAAACCTCACGGTTGGATTTGAGGGAGGCCAGCGCAATCCATCCGATCACAAAGACGGTGAAGAGCGACCACGCCCCCAGTAGCAGATATGACGGCGTATGTCTGAACCAGTGGCGCAGCCGGTCAGACCACATCGTTCGTGTCATACCTGCATTTCGCTCTATGCTCATGCTCTGTTCGGACATGGTGCCTCCATCAATACTCAAGCTGTTCGCGGCGCATCAGCCGACGCAGAATAAGCACGATCACAATCACCACCCCCAGCAGGGTCACCCCTATGGCCGTGGCATAACCCAGCCGGTAGATAGGCTGCCGCTGGCCAAAGCCCAGGATGTACATATAGACGGAGACGGTGTAAGAGTTGATATTCGGCTCCAGGCCGGTGAATGAAAACGGAAACTCAAATATCTTCACGGCGTAGATGCTCCACAGCACCAGCCCCACCGTGATCACGTCCCACAGCAGCGGCACGGTAATGCGGAGGAACATCTGAAACTGGCTCGCGCCGTCCAGCTTGGCTGCCTCATAGTAATCCGCAGGTATCTTATCCACCCCGGCCAGGAACAGCACCAGGTAGAACCCGACCTCAATCCAGATGATCGCCGCGAGCATAGACCAGAAGATCGTGTCCGGGCCGAGCCAGGGGAAATTCGCCAGGTCTTCCAGACCGATCAGATCAAAAAAGGCCCCCAACAGGCCAAACCGCGGCGTATAAATATAGCCCCACAGCGTGGTCAGAGCGATAATGGCGATTACATTCGGCATGAAAATGATCGCGCGGAACAGCTTCCTGCCCCGGATACCGGAGGAGATCATCATCGTCATGACAAACGCCAGCCCAAAGACGATAATGCCGCCGACGATCAGAATGAGGATGGTGTTCCCCATGCTGCGCCAGAAAATCCTGTCCCCCAGCAGTTCGGAATAGTTGCGCAGGCCAATATAATTCATTTCCGTGCCAAAACCGCGCCAGTCGAACAGGCTGTAAATGAAAGCCCACACCGTCGGCAGCAGGAAGAAAACGAAGTACAGCGCACTGGCCGGCAGCAGAAAGAGGATGATAAGCCGGTTGGAGACTCTCATGCTGTCTACTCCAGAAAGTCAGGCATCGTCTGGAAACAGCGATTGCGGGGACGAGAACTGCTCTCATCCCCACAATCGTAAGGCTATCTCACAGATGGCGCAAACTACTGCTCATGATTGGCCCAGTATTCAGCCGACTGGGTTGCCATCCGCTCGACGAACTCTTCCGGTGTGATGTTCCCCTGCCACAGGTCAGAGTAATTCACACCCAGCACGGTGTTGAGGTACTCCGCATGATTGGCGTAAACACCGTCAACATCCGGGAAGATGTAGCGGGCATTGGCCGCGGCTTCCCAGGCATCCTGGATCGCCTCAGCCCAGTCAACGCCAAGACGGGTCACACCGACCAGGGATTCGTCCGCCATGAGCTGCTGG
>JALSTC010000297.1 GCA_026983935.1 Ardenticatenia bacterium | reverse complement strand
GGACGTACGTCGGGATGCGCCACTGGACGCCCTGGATCAAAAACGCTGTTGACCAGATGATGGCCGACGGCGTCCGTCGTGCTGTCGCGCTGGTCATGGCCCCCCACTATTCAGAGATGAGCACGGCGCGGTATTTCGCCCGGCTGGATGAAGCACTGGCCGCCTATGATGCGCCGTTCACCTACAACGCGATCACCAGCTACCACGACCATCCCCTGTTGATCCGGGCACTGGCCGAGCGCGTCCGGCAGGGGCTGGCCGAAATGCCCCCGGACACGGTGGTGATCTTCAGTGCGCACAGCCTGCCGGTACGGATCCTGGCACAGGGCGACCCTTACGATTCCCAGCTAAAGGAAACGGCCCGCCTGGTAGCCTATGAGGTCGGGCTGTCCGAAGAACAATGGACGTTCTGCTATCAGAGCGCCGGGCGCAGCCCGGAACCCTGGCTCGGCCCACCGATCGAGGAGCACGTGATCGCGCTGGCCAGGCAGGGCCACAAACATATGCTCTCCTGTGTGGTCGGTTTTGTGGCAGACCATGTCGAGGTGCTGTTCGATATTGACGTCAAAGCGAAGCAGATCGCCGCGGATGCCGGCGCACAGTTGAAGCGCACACCCTCGCTCAACGACGATCCCTTATTTATCGCAGCGCTGGCCGATCTGGTTCAGCGGGCGAGTGGCTAAACGCGGGGGATTCTGGCAGGCGGGAGCGGTGCTCAGGGCGTGCCATTCTGCTGCTGCGCGACCCAGTCTTCGCGCTCAACGAATTCCCCGCCCGTCACTGTTTTGTCAATCAGACGCTTGTTGGCATCGAAGTTGAATTCGGCTTCCATGCGCTCGAAGCTGCGCTGCCCGACGACTGTCTTCCGCACAAAATAACCGGTCAGTTTATCACCTTCATACAAGGGGGTGAACTGGTTGAGGTCCAGGCGCACGCGCACAATTTCGCCGCTGCGTTTACTGCGAATGTAAAAATACAACCCGCTGTCGTCCCGCGGCTCCCCCCCGAACAGTTTACGCAAGAAATCCATCATTGTCTCCCTGGAACACTGTTTCACAGGTGGCCTCTGACAACCACCGACTTTTCCTCAACATACCACGAGATCGCAAAACCGGATCATCCTCCCATGTGCCGCCGCTGCTGGCTACGTGGGAGCAGTATGACCGTTCAGGCTGTCGATTTCCTCACGCAAATTGCGGCGCAGTTGATCATAGTGGTGGCCGGAAGCGTGTTCCATGGCCTGCAGCGCGGCCCGGTAAGTTTCCAATGCTTTCACCGGCCTGCCTGCCCCACGATACAACTTGCCCAGAGCATAGCGTGCATTGGCTGTCTCCAGACGCCGATTCATGGCCTGCCACTGCTGGACTGCTTCCAGCAGCATCGGTTCGGCCTGCGCCGTCTCCCCGGCGCGGTACAGCGCCACGCCCAGGGCATGCGTGGCACCGGCTACCCCCTGGCTGTCGTTAATGCGCTGAAACAGCTCTCTGGCCGCTTCAATGTGCTGGATGGCTTCTGGCGAGCGGCCTTCTTCCAGGGCCAGTGATCCCAGCGACTGCTCCAACCGCGCCAGCCAGCTCTGATCGTCAATCTCAGCGACATGCTCGTACACACGCTGGAGATAGTAATGGGCGAGCCTCAGACGCTGATTCATCCGGCAGGCCTCTCCCATATAATGGAGCGCCTGCAGGGAGTGCAAAGCTGATGTGTCCTTTTCCAGGCGTTCAATGTGCCGCCACAACACATACGCCTGCTGTGCCTGCTCAAACGCTTGTTGGGGATGGTAGGACTGAATCTGGACGAAGGCCAGCAGCGTATGTCCCAGCGCGGCAGTGAAAAGGTCCCCCACGCTGATGGAGGCTGTCAGCAGTTGATGGGCGGTATGCAGCGCCTCATCATACCGTTCCTGCCAGACCCGCATCCCGGCTTTCTGCTGAAGGAGTTGGTGGCGCAGGTCTATGCCGGCCTCACCCTGCCCGCCGGTGAGCTGGTTGGCAATGCTGAAAGCCTGCGTGGCACGTGCAGCATCGCCCAGCCCACGGTAGCACTGCCCCACCGAGGCCCACAGGCGGGCCACTTTCAAAGGCGCGTCTGCCGTCCCGTCGTCCAGAGCGACAACAAGCCCCCGAACAACAGGCAGCCACTGCCGATAGCGGGCCTTCTGCTGCATGAGTGGGTCAAGCAGCAGGGCGAGGTCTGCTGCTTTGTTCTGGGCATCGGGGAAAGGTGTGGCCTGTTTGAGCAGGTGCACCAGATATTCCCAGTGTTCCTCCAGAAATGAGGGAATGGTGTTCTGCCACAGCGGCTGCCGCGAGTCTTCTCTGGCGATGCGCACCCGGCCCAGCCAGTAGTCCAGCGCATTCACGTAGACTCGGGACAACACATTAACCAGGGTGTTAATGCGGGTGCGTTGTTCTGCAGAAATCATAATGGCATTTATCCGGCACAATTAAGAATGTGTAGATAATGACCGTAAACGATGATTGGCGGTAGGATACCGTCAGGCTGTCTCTCATTGTAGCATAAATCACACGATGTGCAGGTGATGATGCCTTTGAAAAATCGAATGCTGACATTTGATCAACGTCGGAACTACGGATGCCACACGGCTGGCCTACGAAACCGCTTGCCATTATGAAAATTGTTGTAAAATAAAAATAAATGAATCGTTTGCATAAATGGGACGAGGAGTATTGTCATGAAACGAGGAACTGTACTGGCACTGGTAGTGATCCTGACCATCCTGCCGCTTATCAGCCACGTGCCAACTGCAAGCGCACAGGGTGATACCGCATGGGTCGGGGAATATTACAACAATCCCACACTCAGCGGCACGCCCGTACTGGTGCGGGCAGATGCTGACATTGACTTTGTGTGGGGGATGGGAGCGCCCGCGCCCGGCCTGCCTGCTGACCGCTTCTCGGTGCGGTGGACAAAGGGACAGTTTTTCTCCGGCGGCACGTACCGTGTGACCGCCCGCTCGGATGACGGTATCCGTGTCTACGTGGATAACACGCCGGTCGTGGATGCCTGGTACGACCGTGCACCGGACCCGCCGATCGTGGCTGAAATCAACATCACGCCGGGGGAACACGCCCTGCGGGTAGAATACTATGAAAACACCGGCGCATCGCTGGTCAGCGTCACATGGGAGCTTGTCTCCAGCCTGGCGACAGCAACATGGGTGGCCGAGTATTATAACAATCCCAACCTGGCCGGGCCGGCAGCTTTTGAGCAAACCGAGGCAGTGATTGACTACAACTGGGGCTATAACTCGCCGTTCCCGGGACTGGTGCCGCCGGATAACTTCAGCGTGCGCTGGA
>JALSTC010000296.1 GCA_026983935.1 Ardenticatenia bacterium | reverse complement strand
AGGCTTCAGTCCCACAAGAATCCCTTTCTATACCCATCCCCTGCCAGCTATAGTCACTCACATGAAATCCGGGGCATTCATTCCCATCAGCGTCAGCAGACGGCGGAAAACAATCCTGGCCGCCCGATAGAAGCGCAGCCGTGCGCGGGCCACGTCCTCCGGAACCTCGCTGTGAAACACACGCACCGTATCATACATCGGGTGGAAAATCCGCGCCGTATCCAGCGCAAAAACAGCCAGTTGGTGCGGCGCCATCTCGTCCACGGCGTAGAGCAGCATCTCTCCCATGCGCAGGGCCTGACGCAGGAAAACCATTTCCTGCTCGCCCAGCAGGCTGAGGTCCGCGTCTTCATCGGAAAAGCCCCTTGCTTCTGCCATACGGAAGATACCCGCGCAGCGCACATGCGCATTCTGGATGTAATAGACCGGGTTCTCATTGTTATGCGCGATGGCCAGGTCAAGATCAAAATCCACATCGGTGTTCGGGCTGCGTGCCAGCAGGAAGTAACGCACCGGGTCCGGCCCGACCTGATCCATGACATCATCAAGCGGGATCACATCACCGGCGCGTGTACTGCCCTTGATCAGCCTGCCATCCTTGTAAATGCGCACCATCTGATGAATGACCACATGCAGCTTCGAGGGATCATAGCCAAGCGCCTGCAAACCGCGCCGGACGGTCTGGTACTGCAGGCCATGATCAGCCCCCAGCACATTAACCAGCAGGTCAAAGCCGCGCTCGAACTTGTTGACGTGGTAGGCAATGTCCGGCAGCGTATATGTCGGCTCCCCGGAGGCTTTAACCAGCACACGATCCTTATCATCGCCGAGACGGGTCGTGCGGAACCAGGTGGCGGGTGCAGCATCACCGGCGGCGGCACGCTCCTCCTCGCTGGCCCCTTCCCAGACCGGAGCCTCGTAGATGTAGCCCTGCTCGCGCAACGCATCGAGTGTGCGCCAGACTGCACCGTCTTCGTACAGGCTATTTTCGTTGAAGAAGACGTCATGCCGCACGCCCAGCCGGAGCAGCGAGTCCCGAATCCAGCCAAAGATGATCTTCTCGGCGTACTCCTTGAACGGCTGCCAGTCTTGTTCCAGCCACGAATCGCCAACTTCTTCGACAAGCTGCGCGGCGATATCCTTCATGTACTCGCCCGCGTAGCCTTCTTCCGGCAGCGCGGCATCATGACCGAGCGCCTGAAGATAGCGTGCCTGCAGCGTGCGGCCCAGCATTTCCATCTGCCGCCCGGCATTGTTGAAGTAATACTCGCGCTCCACATCATAGCCGAGTGCCTCCAGCAGGCGGGCAATGGTATCGCCGATGACAGCACCGCGCGTCCGCCCGATATGCAAGGGGCCTGTCGGGTTGGCGCTGACAAATTCGACCTGCGCCCGCTGCCCTTTGCCCCGCTCCAGCGTGAACAGTGCATCACCCTCGGCGATGATCGCCTCGACCTGCTGCTTGAGCCAGTCCTCATTCAGCCGGAAGTTGATGAATCCCGGCTTTGCCACACTCGCACCGCCGAGGAAAGGCGCTTCCGGTAGATGACGGACGATGATCTCCGCGATCTCAAGCGGGGCCTTGCGGGCAAGCTTTGCCAACTGCATGGCGACGGGGGAAGCATAATCCCCATGCTCCGGACGAGCAGGCGGCTGAACCCTGATCTCCGGCAGATCGAAAGCAGGCAGATCACCGGCGGCCCGGGCACTTTCGATGGCCTGCCGGATCAAAACAATATGCTCCTGCGGCAGTATCTTCAAAACCGGCGCTCCTCTAAAAACAGTTCCGCGTTCTTCGGATGAGTTATCAGTTGTTCACCATATGAAACCGGACGGTGAAGACCCGCGCCATTCTAGCACGTGCCCAAAGGGCTTTCAATAGAGCGGCGTCGTTCAAATCAACGTCTCAGATGAAACAGCTCGATCACCCCGTCCGATCCCACAGGAATCCGCGACTCACATGACGTGCAAACCCACTCGTGCGACTCCAGCGGCAGCATCGCCACCTCAGCGCACACCGGGCAACGCAGCACTTCTGCCAGCGGACGGACACCAGTGGGCGGGGAACTGCCGGACTTCCGCGCCCAGATCAGGTCATAGTCCACCTGCCAGCGCTCATCCTGAACATCCACCAGACCCCACTCATCCGTCAGCAGCCGGAGCAGATCGGGCGTGCGAATCGTCCTGCCGGGCATCAGCCAGGCATCCAGCCCCCGCCGGTTGGTGATCAGCAGCACACCGCCCGGTCGCAGCACGCGGATCAGTTCTCGCAGGCCGGAAAACGGGCTTGGTAAAAATTCCAGTGCCTCGATGCACGTCACCAGATCAAACGTATCATCCGGAAAAGGCAGTTCTGCTGCCGTATACCAGACAAGATCATACCGCCCGGCGAAACCGGCGAGATTTACCGCCGCATGGAGCAGCATCCGGCGGCTCAAGTCCAGCCCGATGACGTGGCCGTGAAAATCGTCCTGCTCCAGCAGCGTGCACGGCAAACGTCCTGTGCCCGTCGCCACATCGAGCACCAGCGGCGCGGGCGTATCTCGCAAATGGTTGACGATGGGCCGTCCCAGAAAAAAACGCTCATACGTCTCATCATAGTCTTTGATCTGGTCGTAGCGACCCGCGTATAGATCATACAACCCGATCACCACCCGCCAACCCAGATAAACACCCTCCGTTTTGATCAGCAGGTACCAGCCCAGCAGAACCAATCCCCCGATAACCAGCAGCCCGATCAAGACCTGAATCAGCATCAGCGCCCTGTCTTTCCTGTCAGCAGGCCGATCTCACGCAGCCATACTTCAGCGCGGGCCATGCCCTCCGCCAGGGACATACGGGGACGCCAGTTCAACAGCCTGGCCGCCTTCGCCATGCTGTAGACCCGCTTATGGCCGAACATCGCCGCCACCATGTCGCGCACCGGCTGCGGCTCGCCGTGCCAGGCAAGTACTGGCTCAATAAGCACCGCAGCGGCACGCAGCAGCGGCACAGGGACCGACACAAAAGACTGATGTCCGGCCATCGCCGCATATGCGCCAAGAAAATCGCGCCATGTCGGCGGGGGATCAGGCGTCGCATTGAACGCTTCCCCGGCAGCACGCGGATGATCAGCGGCAGTGATCATCAGATCGACAACATCGTCAATGAAAATGGCCGGGCAGTATGTCGCGCCGCTGCCGGGCAAAAATGCAGGCCGCCGCCTCGCCAGGCGAAACATGCCCGCCGTCCAGAAGTTCGAACCCGGCCCGTAAACCATGCCGGGCCGGATCACGGCGGCCTCAAAGCCCCCCTCTGCTGCCCGCTGCCAGAGCCGCTTTTCC
>JALSTC010000295.1 GCA_026983935.1 Ardenticatenia bacterium | reverse complement strand
GGTGAAGGGTAGAACGGTATGGGTGAGTTCTTTATCGAATGCGACAATCTGGTCAAAATCTACAAGGTGGCTGATCTGGAAGTCGTCGCCCTGCAGGGGCTGGATTTGCAGGTGGCGCAGGGTGAGATGATGGCCCTGGTCGGGCCGTCTGGCTCCGGCAAGTCCACGCTGATGAATATTCTGGGCGGATTGGACGTGCCGACGGCGGGGCGTGTGCGTGTGGGAGAATACAACCTGCTCGATCTGAGCCGTCGGGAGCAGGTGCTCTACCGCCGTCAGGTGGTGGGATTCGTCTGGCAGCAGACGGCTCGTAATCTGCTGCCGTACCTGACAGCACTGGAAAATGTGGAGCTGCCGATGGCGCTCAATCATGTCCGCGCCCGTGAGCGGCGTGAGCGTGCCCGTGACCTGCTGACCCGTGTCGGGCTGGGCGATCGCCTGAATCATCATCCCGATCGATTGAGCGGTGGTGAGCAGCAGCGGGTGGCGATTGCCGTCGCTATGGCGAACCGCCCGGCGTTGCTGCTGGCGGACGAACCGACCGGTGAGGTGGATAGTGAAGCTGCCGAGGCCATCTTTGAGACGATGCGTGTGCTCAGTGAGGAATACGGCGTGACCGTTGTCGTGGTGACGCATGACTACACCGTTGCCAGCCGGGTGGATCGCGTGGTCGGCTTTCGCGACGGGCGCACCAGCACGGAGGTCATCCGGCGGCGCGGCACGGATGGCGCGGCGATCTCCGAGGAAGAATTTGCCATCCTTGACCGGGTGGGACGCCTGCAGCTTCCGCAGACGTATATCGAGGCGCTGGACATGAAGAACCGGGTCAAGCTGCGCCTGCGTGAAGATCATGTTGGCGTCTATCCCGATCGCGGAGACGCTGCCCGACAGAAAGAGGACAAAGCATGAGCGGTGTGACCGAGCCGATCATTCATGTGGAAAACCTGCACCGCATCTATCATCTGGGTGGGGAAGATATCCATGCCGTGAACGCGGTGACGCTGGACGTGTTTCCCGGCCAGATGACGGCCATCGTCGGGCGGTCAGGGTCTGGCAAAACAACCCTGCTCAATCTGATCGCCGGTCTGGATGACCCGACCGAGGGCGAGGTCTGGGTGGACGGGGCGCATCTTGGCGAAATGGATCAGGAGGCGCGGCTGGCGCTGCGGCGTGAGCGCATCGGCTTTGTCTTCCAGACGTTTGGTCTGCTGCCCCTCCTGACGGCGGAGGAAAATGTCGGCGTGCCCCTGCGGATGCGCGGGCTGCCCCGCCCGGAGCGCCAGCAGCGTATCGCGGAGGCGCTGGCTTGGGTTGGCCTCTCGGAACGTGCGCGGCATCGGCCCTACGAGTTGAGCGGCGGCGAGCAGCAGCGCGTCGCACTGGCCCGCGCCCTGGCGACTCATCCAAAGCTGATTCTGGCCGACGAACCGACGGGCCAGTTGGACAGCCAGACGGGCCGCCGCATCCTTGATCTGCTGCGCCGTTTTGTGGATGAGCAGCACATCACCGTTGTGATCGTCTCCCACGATCCTCAGGTGATGGAAGAGGCAGACGTGGTGCATGAACTGCGGGATGGCCGTCTACTGGAAACCCGCCTGAAGGAGCTGGCGGGCTAATCAGCTTCACGTCGAGCTTCAACTGCCACCCAGTCGCCCATTGTCCGGCGGCGGTAAGGCATCAGGCTGGTAGCCCGCAGCGCGGCCTCTACGTCATCGGCCTGCTCCGCGATGATGCCGCTGAAAATCCCCATACCGCCCGGCTGGACGAGATGTCCCAGCCCCTGCTGGCACATAGGGATGATCGTCTTTGCCAGAATGTTGACCAGAATCAGGCCAAAGCGTCGGGGGGAGTGCAGCAGACTTTCCAGGCTGCCTTCCTGCGCTGTGATCGCATCCGCCATGTTATTGAGGGCGGCGTTTTCCTGCGTGGCTTTGATGGCCAGCGGGTCAATGTCCAGCGCCCAGACGTGCGCCGCGCCGAGCTTTGCCGCGGCAATGGACAGAATGCCCGATCCACAGCCCAGATCAAGCACCCGCGGCGGCAGCGGCGCGGCATCTTCCATCGCGAGCAGGCAGAGCTGCGTGCTGGGATGTGTGCCCGTGCCGAAGGCTGCGCCCGGATCGAGGATGATCTCCACATCTCCGGGGCGTGGTGAGCCTTCCAGCCAGGCCGGGCGGATGTAGATGCGCTGCCCCAATCGCAATGGTTTGTAGTGCACTTTCCAGGCTTCCGCCCAGTTTTCCTCTGCGATGGGCCGGTAGGTCGGCGTTTCCGGCATGGGGTAGATGCGGGCCAGGTGGTGGAGGCCGTTTTCCAGCCGTCGCTTGTGTTCCTCGACCTGATCATCGTCGGGCAGATAGGCCCGCACGATCAGGCTGGCAGGCGGCGGCAGTTCGCCTTCCCATGCGTCTCCCTCGATGCCGGTCTGTTCGATGACCACCCCTTGATAGCCGTACTGCTGAAGTAGATCGGCGATGGCCTCGGCTGCTTCGCCATCGGTCTGCAGGGAGACCTCAATCCAGTTCATGGCTGCTCAGCCCGGTACGAAATCTGAACAACGTTGGAGAATGGGATGCAGTCAATATTCCGCGTCTGCGTGAATACTCGCGCCACACAGATGTGGTCTTCGCCGATGCTTTCCACGCGGGCATTACGCAGGTCCTGGCCAAAGGTAATGCTGCTGCCCAGCCCGGAGATGGACTGCTGAAAAACCAGCGTGAATGTGAACTCTGAAGACGTCTCGCTGGTCTGCCCGGCGAGCACCTGTGTCCACAGGTCACCGAGCAGTCGGGACATAGTTGTATCGGTGACTTCCTGCGCGGAAGCCTGGTGAAGCTGCCAGCCGAGGATGGCGGCGGCAAACAATATGAGCGCGGCAGCAGTGATGCCCAGGAAAACGGTCGTCTGACGCATGATTAACCGTCCTTTGACACGGAGCAGCGAGGCATTGCTTATCCCTCACCGCTCAAAAAGTCCAGCACGCGGTCGAAGAACCCCTTGCTTTGCGGGGGGATGATGTTGGTATCGAGTGTCTCCGCCAGTGCCTCGAACAATTCGCGCTGTTCGGGCGTCAGGTGCTTGGGGACGACAACCTGCACGATGACCCACTGATCGCCGCGTCCCGCGCTTGTACCGTCGCGGCGCAGCCGGGGAAAGCCCTTGCCCCGCAGCCGGAAGGATTCGCCTGTTTGCGTTCCCGGCGGGATGATCAGCTCGGCCTCGCCGTCCACAGTCGGCACGGTGATCGTATCACCCAGCGCGGCCTGAGCGACATTGATCGTGATCTCCAGCAGGATGTCATGATTGCGCCGCTTGAAGTATTTGTGCGGGCGCACATTGATGATGACGTAGAGGTTGCCGGGCGGGCCGCCGTTCTGGCCAGGTTCGCCTTCGCCCTGAATGCGGATCTTCATGCCATCATCCACGCCCGCCGGAATATTGACCTTGAGGCGGCGTGTGACACGGGTCTTGCCGCTTCCCTGGCAAACCGGGCAGGGGGTTGTGATGATCTCGCCCCGGCCCCGGCAGCGGGGGCAGGTGTTGACGTTGATCATGGAGCCGAGGAAGGTCTGCCGCACCGTGCGCACTTCGCCCGTCCCGCCGCACTCCGGGCAGCGTGAGGGCGACGTTCCGGGCGCAGCGCCCGTACCCCGGCATTCTTCGCAGACTTCCTGCCGGGGGATTTCGATCTCTTTCTCTGTGCCGAAGACGGCTTCTTCAAAGTCAATCGTCAATTCATAGGACAGGTCGCGGCCTCGGCCCGGGCCACGACGGGAGCGGCGGCGGCTCCCACCGGCGAAACCAGCGCCGAAGAATTCCTCGAAGATGTCATCCAGTCCACCAAAGCCCCCCATGCCGAACCCGCCAAACCCGGCATCGGCGTTGACGCCCGCATGGCCGAAGCGGTCATACCGTGCGCGTTTGTCCGGATCACTGAGGACTTCATATGCGGTATTGAGTTCTTTGAAGCGTTCCTCGGCATCCGGGTCGTTGCTGACGTCCGGATGATACTGCCGTGCCAGGCGGCGGTAGGCCCGCTTGATCTCGACCTGCGTGGCATTGCGGGAAACGCCCAGAATTTCGTAATAGTCTCGTTGGGGCATGCTGGTGTTCGGTGCTCCTCGTCAAATGCTGTGATGATCCGATTCTATCACCAGTGCGCCGGAAATACACGGTGTTTCCGGCGCATGATATGGCGGCAATGACGGCTTTGCCCCCGCCTGCCATGGGGGCAGGGGCGGGGGCATTATACGTTTATTGGCAGATCAGAGGGCAGCCGGGTCTTACGCCTCGCTGAAGTCACCCTCGATCACATCTTCGGGCGCTTCGCCACCATCACCACCGGGTGGTGGCGGCGGCGGTGTGCCCGCGCCTTCTGCCTGCTGGTAGAAGCTCGCGCCCAGCGTCTGGAGCTGCTGTGCCAGCGCTTCGGTCTCGCGGCGGATGGCGTCGGTATCTTCGCTCTCCATCACCTTGCGCACGGCCTCAATGCGTTCCTCGGTCTGGGCCTTCACGTCCGCCGGAATCTGCTCGGCAAAGTCGCGCAGCGTCTTTTCGGCGGCATGGATGGTCGCCTCGGCATTGTTACGCGCTTCGACACGCTCACGGCGCTTCTGGTCTTCAGAAGCGTGCTGCTCGGCGTCCTTGATCATGCGCTGGATTTCTTCCTCGCTCAGGCCGCTGGAAGCAGTGATGGTGATGTGCTGCTCGCGACCGGTCGCTTTATCCTGCGCGCTCACGTTCAGGATACCGTTGGCGTCAATGTCGAAGGTCACTTCGATCTGCGGCACGCCGCGCGGCGCAGGGGGGATACCATCCAGGATGAAGCGACCCAGTGTCTTGTTGTCAGCGGCCATCGGGCGTTCACCCTGCACCACATGGATTTCGACCTGCGTCTGGCCGTCTGCCGCTGTCGAGAATATCTGGCTCTTCTTGGCCGGGATGGTGGTATTGCGCTCGATCAGCGGTGTTGCCACGCCGCCCAGCGTCTCGATGCTGAGCGTCAGCGGCGTCACGTCGAGCAGCAGCACGTCCTTGACGTCGCCCATCAGCACGCCGGCCTGAATGGCCGCGCCAATCGCCACGACCTCATCCGGGTTCACGCCTTTATGCGGCTCCCGGTTGAAGAACTTCTTGACGGCTTCCTGAATAGCCGGCATACGGGTCATACCGCCGACCAGAATGACCTCGTTGATATCGCTCGGTTTCAAGCCGGCATCGGAGAGCGCCGCTTCGCATGGCCCGATGGTCTTTTCGACCAGGTCTTCCACAAGCTGTTCCAGCTTGGCGCGGGTCAGCGTGATATTCAGGTGCTTCGGGCCGCTGGCATCAGCGGTGATGAACGGCAGGTTGATGTCCGTGCTCATCGTCGAGCTTAGCTCGATCTTGGCCTTTTCTGCGGCTTCCTTGAGCCGCTGCAGAGCCTGGCGGTCTTCCCGCAGATCGATGCCCTGCTCCCGCTTGAATTCGTCGGCCACCCAGTCAATGATGCGCTGATCAAAGTCGTCGCCACCCAGGAAGGTATCACCGTTGGTGCTGCGGACCTCGAAAACGCCGTCGCCCACGTCCAGGATCGAGATATCGAAGGTGCCACCGCCCAGGTCATAGACGGCGATTGTTTCGTCCTTTTTCTCGCCCAGGCCGTAGGCCAGACTGGAGGCCGTCGGCTCATTGATGATACGTTTCACTTCCAGTCCAGCGATGCGCCCGGCGTCCTTCGTGGCATTACGCTGTGCGTCGTTGAAGTATGCCGGCACGGTGATCACCGCTTCAGTGACTGGCTCGCCGAGGTATGCTTCTGCGTCGGCCTTGATCTTCTGCAGAATCATGGCCGAAATCTCCTGCGGGCTGTAGGCTTTGCCGCCCATGTGGACGCGCACATCGCCATTCGGCGCGGCGGAGACTTTATAAGGCACAATGCTGAGCGCCTTTTGCACTTCCGGGTCGGTGAACTTACGGCCCATGAAGCGCTTGACCGAAAAGATCGTGTTTTCCGGGTTGATGACGGCCTGGTTGCGTGCCACTTTGCCGACCAGGCGCTCCCCCTTATTGTTGACGGCCACGACCGACGGGATCAGACGCCCACCCTCAGCCGACGGAATGACGGTTGGTTCGCCACCTTCCATTACTGCCACGACAGAGTTTGTCGTTCCCAGGTCAATGCCAATGATTTTTCCCATTTTAGTTGTCTCTCCTGCTTGTCAGTTAGATTGATGATAAATGCTTAAGATTGATTGCCAGTGTGTCAGTTGGCCACGCGGACAAGTGCTGGCCGCAGGACTTTGTCGCCATAGGCGTATCCTTTTTGCAGCACAGCGGTGACGTGCCCACTCTTGATTTCCTCATGATCGTCCATGCCGACCGCCTCATGCCGTATGGGGTCGAATGCCTCCCCGACCGGGTTGATCTCTTCCAGCCCATTGCTTTCCAGCAGGGTATGGAATTTCTGCGCGATCAGGGCGATGCCTTCCACCCACTGATGATCGGCGATTTCCGGCGGGACATGGTCCATTGCGCGCTCAAGGTCGTCAATAATGGGCAGGAGCTGCTTCAGCACGCTCATTGTGGCGTCCTGATAAACGTCCTGGCGCTCCCGTTCAACCCGTTTACGATAATTGGCGAATTCGGCACGGGCACGCTGCCAGCCTTCCAGGTATTCTGCGGCCTCTGTGCGGGCTTTTTCCAGTTGTTCTTGCAAATCAACTTCCTCTTGTTCTGGTATAGTTTTTTCGGCAGCTTCCGGCCCGGGGCCATCTTCTGCCTGCACGGTATCGGGTTGCTGATTCTCTCCAGAGTCGCCGGGAGCAGTGTCCACGTCGCCGACTTGTTCTTGATTCTGTGCTTTGGTCTTCAGATCGTCGCTCACGGTTCCTCTCCAAAATACACGCACGCACTGCGCGGTGATTTTACTGTTGGCAGTGTAACCCGGTTCTAATAGAATTGCGTTAACAAAAGATCAGAAAAACGCAAGCGTTTCCGCTGGCCCTCTGATCAGGTGGCCGCATCTTCGCCGTAAATGCCGATCATGAGGTTGCTCATCAGATCGGCCACGTAACGTACGGCGCTGATGGCCCGCCCGTAGCGCATGCGCGTCGGGCCGAGGACGCCAAGTGCGCCTGTGGCCTGCCCGGCGATGCCGTAGCGTCCCAGTACGATGCTCAGCAGGCTGATGTCCTTCCACCGGCCTTCCCCGGCAATCACCACGCGCACGTTGCCGACGTTGGGGACAGCCTCGTTGAGCAGGCTTTCCAGCATGGTTTGTTCTTCCAGGACGTGCAGTGCCTGTTCGACGGCTTCGCTTTGCTCAAACTGCGCGAAGAGGTCGGTCAGGCCGTCCCGATAGACAAGCTGCGGTTTTTCGGCGTCTTCCATCAGGTCAATGACCAGCTCAAGCACTTCTTGCTCCAGCGTATTCAGCTCAGCCAGCTTTCCCCGCAGATCGGCGGCGGTCAAACCGAGTGCGATGTGGGTCAGGCGGGCAGCGGTTTCGCTGAGCCGCTCCTGTGTGACCGGCTCGGCCAGCATGAGCATACGCTGGCGCACCTCGCCGTTCTGGAGCACCAGCACCATCAGCACCATGCGTCCCTGCGTGGCGATGAGTTCCAGATGCTTGAACTGGATGATGGGGCTGTAGGGCGCGGTGACCAGTGACGCGCCTTTGGCCGTGCGTGCCAGGACGGCTGCCGCCAGCCGCATCCACTGCTCGACATCCAGGGGAGCCTGGTGGAACTGGTGTGCGATCATGCGTTGTTCGGCGGGGCTGAGCTGACCGCCCCTCATCAGGCGCTGCACGAAATAACGATACCCGGCTTCAGTCGGGATGCGTCCCGCCGATGTATGAGGGGAGGTGATGTAGCCGGCGTCTTCCAGAACGGCCATGTCATTGCGGATAGTTGCCGAACTGACGCCCAGATGCTTTACCAGCGACTTCGAGCCGATAGGGCGGCCCGTCTGGATGTGGTTCTGGATGATCAATTCCAGCGTACGCTTCTGGCGCTCCGTAAGTTCCGGGCCTTTGACCTCGTCCATAGGCATGAACCAAGCCTCGTCACTGTGCAAGAATTTAGCACTCGCTGCATAAGAGTGCTATCTGCGTCCGTTGTTGATGATACCATGCGTGAATGGGGGCGTCAAAGGGCAGCAGTGGCGCAAGATTCATGGAGGCAGGCCCTTGACAGGGGGGCGGTTCATTCATTACTATAGCGGCATTCAACATGTGAATAAACTGAGGGAGATGGATCACTCATGGCTCATGGGAAGACGTTTGAAGTAACCGAGGAGACCTTTGGCAAAGAGGTGCTGGAATCCGATCTGCCGGTCTTGATTGACTTCTGGGCGGAATGGTGCGGCCCCTGCAAGATGATCGAGCCGCACGTGGTGGCGCTTTCGGAAGAATATGAAGGTAAGCTGCGCGTCGGGCGGCTGGATGCGGACAGCAATCCTTCTATCATGATGGAATATGGCATCATGGGGATCCCCACGCTGATTCTGTTCAAAGACGGTCAGCCGGTCGAGCGTCTGATCGGGTATATGCCCAAGGATCGTATCGTCAGCAAACTGGAGCCGCATCTCGGCTAAACAGGCTGAAGATGGACGGGTAAAGCGCGTTGCAGGCCGGATGGTTGCAGCGCGCTTTTTTGATCCAAATGTCAGATGTATTTTATGGATGATTCCTGTATACTGTGGAATGGGAAAACTTCCTGCCAACTGCAACTGTTTTGAGGGGCGGGAAGCCCGTGTGCTCTGTCCATTTTTTAGTTGGAGGAGATGGAGAATCTATGAACCGCAGGCGTTTACTTATCCTTGTTTTGTTGGTGGCGATGCTCCTGCCTGCCGGGAGTGGGCTTGCCCAGGACGATGAATTCGTCTTTGGTATGGTGCTTGTCGGCCCGCGTAACGATCACGGCTGGAGCGAGGCGCACTTCACCGCCGGGCGCTATGTGGAAGAGCATGTGGAAAACAGCCGCATGGTCTTCTTTGAGAGTCTGAATCCGGCAGATGCACCGGAGACGACTCTGGCACAGGTGGTTGAGGAAATGGTTTCGGAAGGCGCACGCCTGATCTTCACCACGTCCGATGCCTTTGAAGAGGACACGCTGGAAGTGGCGCAGAACCATCCGGATGTCGTCTTCATCAACGCTTCTGGCGATGACGTGCTCACCGGTGAAGCTCCATCGAATGAAGGCAACGTCATGGGCAATATGGTCTGGGGTAAGCAGATTGCCGGATGCGCCGCTGCGCTGGCCACAGAAACCGGCAGCATTGGCTACCTGGGGCCGTTAATCAATGACGAAACCCGTCGTCTGGCCTCCAGCGTTTACCTGGGCGCACGCTACTGCTATGAGAACTACCGTGGCATGAATCCCGATGATCTGGAATTCACGGTCACCTGGATCGGCTTCTGGTTTAACATCCCCGGTGTGACGCTCGACCCGACCGAAGAAACCCAGCGCTTCTTTGACCAGGGGGCAGACGTGGTGGTCAGCGGTATTGACACCACCGAGGCCATTGTCGTGGCGGGGCAGCGCGCAGAAGAAGGCGAAGCCGTCTGGGCTGTCCCCTATGACTATGAAGGCGCATGCGCCGAAGCGCCGGATATCTGCCTGGGCGTTCCTTACTTCAACTGGGGCCCCGCTTACACCGAGATCGCCGAAGCTGTGAAGAACGGCGAGTGGGAGCAGGGCTGGAACTGGAACAGCCCCTACTGGGATGACCTGACCGATAACGATCGCACCGCGGTCGGCTGGGTCATGGGCGATGGCCTGAACGAAGATCAGCAGGCCCAGCTTGAAGAGTTCATCGCTTTCCTGGCCGAACAGGACAGCGGCAGTCTGGATCAGGACACCGTCCGCGAGGAAGGCCGCAGCCTGGGGCTGTGGGTCGGCCCGCTGAACCTACAGGATGGCACCCCGCTGGCTGAAGAGGGCGAGGTCGTGGTGCCCATTGATGTGTGGTACCTCGAACAGTTGCTGGAAGGTATGACTGGCGACAGCGAGTAAGTACCTCAGCAAAGCGTATTCCGGGCGGCCACCCTCAGGGTGGTCGCCCTGTTTAACTGTCGGAGTCTCCGCCTATGAGCATTGAAGTACGTCATATTCACAAGTCTTTTGGCCCCGTTCATGCAAATAATGATATCTCGCTCAAGTTCGATGATGGCCGTATTTATGGCATCCTCGGCGAGAATGGCGCTGGCAAGTCCACGCTGATGAAGATTCTCTCCGGCTTTTACCTGCCGGACAGCGGCGAAATTTTCGTGGATGGGAAGCCGGTGCATTACACCGATCCGCAGGGCGCGATTGAGGCCGGGATCGGGATGCTGCAGCAGGACCCGCTGGATATTGGCCCTTTTACTGTACTGGAAAACTTTGTATATGGACGCCCTGACGGCGCGCTGCCAGATTGGCAGGCCGCCCGGGAGCAGCTCCAGCAGTTGAGCGCCCGTTTTCATTTTGATCTGAATCCTGATGTGACCATCGAACGCCTGAGCATTGGCCAGCGTCAGCAGCTTGAGATCATTCGCCTGCTGGCCCTGGGGGTGCGGGTGCTGATTCTGGATGAGCCGACGACCGGCATTTCTGCGCTGCAGAAGAGTGTACTGTTTGGCTCACTCAAGCGGCTGGCAAAGGAAGACGGCCTGACGGTGCTCTTTGTCTCCCACAAGCTGGAAGACGTGCTCGAACTCTGCGACGAGGTGGCCGTTCTGCGCCTGGGGCGGCTGGTCGGGCAGGCAAAGCTGCCGGTGACGACCGATGAACTGGTGGCGATGATGTTCGGGCAGGAGCTGGCTCCGCCGTCACATGAAAAAGTCGCCCCGGGCGATGTGGTGCTGGAAGTGCGTGACCTGACGGTGGCCAGCCATCGGGTGACAGTGGAAGGACTGAATCTGCAGATTCGTGCTGGCGAGGTCGTTGGGCTGGCCGGTCTGGATGGCAGCGGCCAGGAGTTGCTGATGCGGGCCAGTGTGGGCTTGCTGAAGCCGCTGAAAGGCCGGGTGTTGATCAACGGTCAGGATATGACCGGGCGGCCGTTCCGCGCTTTTCTGGAGGCGGGCGTGGGATTCGGCGCGGCGGGACGTCTGGAGGAGGGGCTGGTCAGCGGTCTTACGCTGACCGAGCATTTTGCCCTGGTTGATCCCGAACAGCGGGCCTGGATTGACTGGGAACGCGCCCGTGCGGTCACAGAAGAGCGCATCAACCACTACAACATCTATGGCCGCCCGGACAGCCCGATTGAGACGCTCTCCGGCGGCAACCAGCAGCGCGTCTTGATGGCGTTGATGCCGTCCAGCCCGCATATACTGGTGCTGGAGCATCCCACACGCGGCCTGGACGTGGAATCGGCACGGTGGATATGGGAGCAGATTCTTGCCCGTCGTTCGGAGGGAACGGCGGTGCTGTTTACCTCAGCAGACCTGGACGAAATTATGACTTACAGCGATCGCATTCTGGTATTCTACGCCGGGCAGGTGACGGAAGTCACCGAGCCGGAGAGCACGACGGTGGAAGAACTGGGCCACCTGATTGGCGGGCAAGGCATTCGTAAGGAGGCAGCGGCATGAGTGACGGCAGATTGGCCTCACGGCGCTTTCTTGGCGTAGCGCTGACCCTCGGTTCGATTGCGGCATCGCTGCTGCTGACGGCGCTGATCATCATAGCCGTTGGGGCCTCGCCGCTGGAGGTCTTCGATAAGATATGGCAGGGCATCGGCATGAAGCCGGACGGAATCGATCCGGGGCGTTTTGCCGGGGTGGTGAATTTCTGGATTCCCCTTGCGCTTGCCAGCTTTGGGCTGGTGATCTCCTTCACGGCGGGCCTGTGGAACATCGGTGTGGAAGGCCAGATGATGTTCGGCGCAATCTTTGCCAGTTGGGTGGCGCGGGAGATATTCCTGCCGTCCGTGCTGCTGGTTCCGCTGGAATTAATCGCGGCGGCGATTGGCGGGGCGCTGTGGGGGGCGCTGGCGGGTGTGCTCAAGACACGCGGCGGTGTGCATGAGATTTTCGGCGGTGTCGCCCTCAACAACCTGGCGAGCATTTATGCCATCTACCTGATCGCCGGCCCCTGGCAGCCCCCGGAAGGTGGCAGTCTGCAGTCCACCGCCCCCTTTCAGGAAGCCGCTCTGCTGCAGCCGGTAAGTTCCGGCTTCCGTGTCAGCCTGCTGGCGCTGGTGCTCGTGGCTGTGGCGTTTGTCGTGGTGGCGGTGGCGCTGCGCGGCACACGCTGGGGGCTGGAACTCAAGGCGCTGGGCAAGAGTCCCCGATCAGCGCTGCTGCTGGGCGTGGCCACCGACCGTAATGCCGTGCTGGCCATTGCGGCCTGTGGTGCATTCGCGGGGCTGGGCGGTGCTTTCCGCGTGCTGTTTACGTATGGCAGTATGCGCCCGCTGGTCAGCGGCGGGATCGGCTTTCTGGGTCTGTTGGTCGTTTTGCTGACGGGTACGCGCACCATCTGGGTGCCGTTTGTATCGTTCTTTTTCGCGGCAATTCTGGCGGGCAGCACACGCCTGAAGATCGCCCTGCAGCTTGATCAGAGCCTTGCCGGGGTGGTGCAGGGGATTCTGGTGCTGATGGTTATTCTGGCGAATGGTGTACGTGGGCGGATGCAGGGGCAGGTCATTACCCGTTTGCCCGAGCAGACGCCGACGGGGGCACAGCCGCAGTCTGAGGAGGCGGCCAGTGGATGAGTTAGCGCGTATTCTGGGATCGATTGTTTCCAATGCAACGCCGCTGGTGATCGCCAGCATCGGTGAGACGATCACCGAGCGTGTGGGTGTGGTCAATCTCTCGCTGGACGGCAGCATTGCGCTGGCGGCGATGGTTGGCTTTGTGACGGCCTATCTCTCCGGAAATGCCTTGCTGGGGCTGCTGGCGGGTACGGTGATCGGCATGTTGATCGCGCTCCTGATCGTTGTGGCGAATATCGAATTGAAGCAGGATCAGGTGGCGGTGGGGTTTGTGCTGACTCTGCTGGCCGCGGACCTGGCGCAGTTCCTGGGGCAGGATTATACACGCATCCCCGGCCCGACCTTTCCCACCGTCCCGATCCCCGTGCTGGCAGATGTGCCGTTCCTGGGACAGATATTCTTCCGCCACAATCTGCTGGTGTACTTCAGCTTTGTTTTGCTTTTTGGGACGTGGTTTGTGATGTACCGCACCCGCTACGGCCTGGCACTGCGGGCAGTTGGAGAACGCCCGGCGACGGCCTTCGCCCGCGGCACAAATGTTAACCGCACCCGCTATTTCTATACGGCGGTTGGAGGAGCTATGGTCGGACTGGCCGGGGCAAGCTACGCGCTGGCGATCAAGCCCGGCTGGGCCAACCCGCCCGTGATGCGCGGTGATGGCTGGATCGCGCTGGCTATTGTCATCTTCGGCGGCTGGCATCCGTTTCGTGTGGCCTTTGGCGCGTATCTGTTCGCCGGGCTGCGGGCGCTGGCCAGCACCATCCAGCAGCAGACCGACCTGCCGCTGGTGCTGGTGAATGCCGTCCCCTGGGTGCTGATGATCCTGACCCTGCTGCTGGTTTCCGGTGGATTCGTGGAGCGATTAATACGTGTCGCGCCAGGACCGGTACAGCGCGTGCTGCGAAATTTCCTGCGCTCCGAGCCGCCCGCTGCACTGGGCGCGGAGTTCTCGCGAGAATGATCCGCAGGCCCGAATATCCGTAAATATTGGCGGCGGCGGATCGCATTCCGCCGCTGTTCGATCAGGGAGTGCGTTGGGACATGCTGACTGTTGCTGCGGAGTGGGTGGCCGCCGAGCGGGATCGCCGCTACAGGCGCAGGCCTGACCTGCGGCTGAAGACGATTGAGGACGCCGAACGTTTTATTGATGATGTGGGCTTTGCGTTTTTGTGGCCGATCAAGGGCATCGAGGCTCCCAGTCTGTTCGAGGCTGTTGCCGGGCGTACGCGGAAAGTGCCAAAGGCGCACGATGACCCCGACCTGAGCAAGAGCTGGCACTGGAAGGATCAATCCCTCGGCGGGACGCGCTGGTATTATGCCAGGCTGCTGCGCCGCCGGGCCACGCTGATCGCGCCCCGGCTGCAGGCGACTTTCTATGCCCTGACGCACAACTTTGGCGATCTATACGATTATCTGGAGCAGGTGCAGGATGGGGTCATAACTCATGAGGCCCGCCTGATCTATGAGGCGCTGTTGGAGCACGGCCCGTTGAACACGGTCGAACTGCGCCGCCGTGTGTCAATGACGTCCAGTGAGAGCAAGAGCCGCTTTGAGCGGGGTCTGGTTGCCCTGCAGGTGGATATGAAAGTCCTGCCGGTTGGGGTGGCGCGGGCGGGGGCGTGGGACTACAGCTTTGTCTACGACATCCCCATGCGCCATTACCCCGATCTTCCGGAGCAGGCCCGTGCAATCGGAACGCGCCAGGCCTGGCAAACGCTGGTCGGGCAGTATGTGAGCAATACTATTGCTGTAGCCACAAAACAGATCGGGCAGCTATTCCATGTCTTTGAGCCGACCAGGCGGGAACTGACGGCGGCACTGGATTCCCTGGTTGACTCTGGCGAAATTGTGCCGGCGCAGATCGAAGGCGGCGGCGAAGTCTGGGTTTCTGCGCGGGCGCTGGAGGGACGCTGATCGCTGCTTCAACTGCCGTGCGGATTATAGGCCGGGGCGCTGTACAGCGCGCGCAAGGTAGCCAGGTCCCGGGCGCTGTAGCGCGGCTCCCCGCAGGTCTGCTGGAAGTACATGATGTCCTCCGGGTAGGGGCTGTGCACACCGATGCCCAGCGCATGAGTGAGTTCGTGCAGCAGCGTTTCTGCAAAGCAGTCATCGTTCACCCGCAGCCAGACGACCACCAGCATGATGCCGACATCTGTATAAGTTGGAGCGGTGCAGCCGACGGTCAGATCGATATCGTCGCATGAAGCATGCTCATCGAATTCGGTGTCCGACATCAGCCACAGGGTGATGTGTGCGAAGGCGCGGTTCTGCACGCGCTGGATCGGCACGACCTGATTGATCTGCTCGATGGCGTTTTGAATGGCCTCTTCATGCATGCCGTACATCGTGATATCGCCGAAAGTCCCCACCCAGAAATTGACCGGAAAGACCGTGAAGCGCGGGAAGCTCCCATCCGGGAACTGCAAATCCCACATGCTCAGCGTGCCGTCGCCCTCCCAGTAGGTATTGGCCAGCAGAGCAGGAGAAAGCGTTGGGAAAGGTGT
>JALSTC010000294.1 GCA_026983935.1 Ardenticatenia bacterium | reverse complement strand
CCAGGGTTATAGATACATGCGTCCGCATTATACGGGCATCAGCGCCGGAGGGGCAAAACGGTTTGTGAGGAGGGTAGACGGCGATCAGGGGGTGCCGATGAGCCGCCCGTACAGATCAAGCAGCGCCGCCGCCTCATCGGCCCAGCGGTAGCGCGCCCGCACCAGCCGCCGCCCGGCCATGCCCAGCCGCTGCCGCAGATCGCCATCCGCCGCCAGCCGGGCCAGCGCCGCCGCAATGGCAGCTTCGTCCAGCGGGTCCACCGTCAGGCAGCCCTCGGAGGCGAAAGCATCCCACACCGGAAAGTCCGAGCGCAGGACGGGCAGCCCTGCCGCCATATACTCAAAAATCTTGCGCGGCCAGCCGATGCGATTCAACGGCGTCGGCAGCAGCGTCGCCAGCCCGATGTGCGCCCCGGCCAGCAGGGCGGGCACTTCTTCAAAAGGCACGGGCGGCTCCAGCGAGAGGCGATCCCCTCCGGCGGCCCGCAGCTCAGCGGCGAAGTCCGGGAACGGGCACGGCCCAATAATGTGTACACGCAGCGGGCAGTCCGTCGGCAGGCGACGCAGCGCCCGCGCCACTTCCAGCAGACCACGCCGCCGCTCCACCACGCCGATATAGATTGCGGTGAGCGTGCCGTCCGGGGCGGGGGTGGCCGGATCGGCGGGGAAGAAACGGTCAGGATCGGGCAGGTTGCCCACCACCACCGCCCGCCCGTTGAAGCGCTCCGCGATGATCGGCTGGGCAGCGATCACGGCGTCGAACAGCCGCACGCTCAGCCGTTCCCAGCCGTCATAGAGCCACGCCAGCGGTCGCCGCAGAGGAGGCGGAATATAACGCTTATCCAGAATTTGCAGCGGCACATGCTCATGCACGTCCAGCACGACGTGCTTCCCGCTCAATTTGAGCAGTGCCCCGACCAGAGTCAGCTCCGGGTCGTGCAGATGATAGGCGTCGGCGTCACAGGCCAGCGCCCGCCGCCAGGCAATCCACAGTCCCCGCGCGCGCTTCCAGAACGAAAATGCGCGCGGCGGCAGGGGCCGCAGTTGCACACCGTTCCGCTGGGCTTCCGGCGCGCCCTGCGCCAGCAGCGTGACGCGGTAGCCCGCCGCGGCCAGCGTCCGTGCCTGCCGGTGAAAGACACGGGTATCAAAGGGATCATGGACGGTTGTCAGGATGCAAATATGAGGCATGAGGCCGCCCGCAGCCAGGGTTAACGCTGCGGGGATTATAACAGGGCACGGGCAAAGGGGCAGGACATCCTCAAAACAGCGGCATCTGCTGCGGCGGCCTGCGCCCGTCCAGCAGGATATACGGCGCGGCACGGCTGACCT
Organism: Ardenticatenia bacterium; assembly: GCA_026983935.1. Classification (GTDB taxonomy): domain Bacteria; phylum Chloroflexota; class Anaerolineae; order Aggregatilineales; family Ch27; genus JALSTC01. Next base: position 1,997 of record JALSTC010000294.1, on the reverse strand, counting down.
GCACGCCGATGGCCCGCAGATGTGCCAGATCGCGCAGCCGCCCCTGCCGCCGCGCCCGCAGAATGGCCGCCGCGCCCTTCGGCCCGATGCCGGGCACACGCAGCAGCTCTTCCCGCCCGGCACGCATCACGTCCACCGGCGCATGGCGCAGATGTGCCTCCGCCCAGGCGCGTTTGGGGTCGGCATCGAGGCGCAGATTGCCATCCACCAGGAAAGGCAGCTCTTCCACGTCCCAGCGGTAATCGCGCAGCAGGAAGCTGGCCTGGTAGAGCCGCCGCTCACGCAGCGGATCGGCTGGCGGCAGATTCTCAAAGGGCGTCCCGACGATGGGATTGAAAGCGGAATAATAAGCCCGCGCCAGCCCAAGCTGGCCGTACAGCCGCGCACTCAACGTCAGCAGCTCCAGATCGGTGTCACCCACCGCGCCGACCACAAACTGCGTGACCAGACTCGCCCGCAAACGCCGCGCCTCCCGGCGGAACTGCGCCGCCCGCCGCAGACGCATCAGCAGATCATCGTGGAAATCCTTTTTGGGGGCCAGCGCCGCCAGCCGCGCCGCCGTCGCTCCCTCCAGGTTGATCGAGACGCGGTCGGCAAGCTGCATGGCCCGCCGAATCTGGTCATCTTCCGCGCCGGGCATGATCTTGAGGTGCACATAGCCCCGATAGCCGTACTTTTCGCGGATGATAGCCGCCGTGTCAATGATCCTGTCCTGCGTGGTCACGCCGCCGCGAATGATGCCCGATGACAGAAAGATGCCATCCACCACCCCGGCCCGCTGCAGGCGGTCAAAAGCCCCGGCCAGCTCATCCGGCGAAAAGGTGAAGCGGCGCGTCTGGCTGCGCCCGGCGCGGAAGGGGCAGTAATAGCAGTTCTTCTCGCAGGCGGTGGTGACCATGCCCTTGAGCACGGGCTTTGGCCCCTTCGGCGTGGAGACGCGGGCGATGCAGGCCATCTCCTCCGGATCGGGCAGACCGCGCCCGCCGCCTTCAGCGGCGCTGCGTGCCTCCATGCGAGGACGGTTGCCCGCCGGTTCGTAGCGGGCCGCGTCGCCCAGCAGGGCCAGTTTTTGCAGGGTATCAGGCGCAGATCGGATGTTCATACCCTTATTATACGAACATCCGTTCGAAGAGTCAACCGGCCCTGCCGCCGTCAGAGGCCCATTCTGGCCCGCACCTGATCTTCAATCCAGGCATAGGTGCGGGCGAGGCCTTCTTCCAGGGAAATCTCCGGCTCCCAGCCCAGCACTTCCCGCAGCCGCGTGTTGTCGGAGTTGCGCCCGCGCACTCCCTGCGGGCCGGGCACATGCTTCTTGACGATCGCCGTCCCGGCAATGTCGGCGATCATATCGGCCAGCGCATTGATCGAAATCAGGCGATCCTGGCCCAGATTCAGCGGTTCGGCATAATCGGAGCGCATCAGCTTGTGAATGCCGAGCATGCAGTCGTCAATGTAGCAAAAAGAACGAGTCTGCTCGCCATCCCCCCAGATTTCGATCTCAGGATTGCCGGTCAGTTTGGCGACGGCCACCTTACGGCACAGTGCCGCCGGGGCTTTCTCCCGCCCGCCGTCCCACGTACCCAGCGGGCCAAAGATATTGTGAAAGCGCACAATGCGCGTCTCCATGCCGTAATCCTCACGGTAATGCATGCTGAGGCGTTCCGCGATCAGCTTCTCCCAGCCATAGGCATCCTGCGGCATGGCGGGGTAGGCATCTTCCTCCTTCAACGGAACAACTTCGGCGTCCGTCTGGCGGTATTCGGGATAGACGCAGGCCGACGAAGTAAACAGATAGCGCCGTGCGCCGTTGATGCGTGCCGCGTCCAGCGTGTGCAGGTTGATCAGGAGGTTGTTGTGCATGATCTGCGCGTGGTGAGAAGAAATGAAGCCCATCCCGCCCATGTCGGCGGCCAGCGCATAGACTTCATCCACGCCGCGTGTGGCCTGCAGACAGTTGTCCCACCGCCGCAGATCGAGCAGCTCGAATTCATCCGCCT
>JALSTC010000293.1 GCA_026983935.1 Ardenticatenia bacterium | reverse complement strand
AACACTCAGCGCCGGGCCGGAGGCCGAACCCGTTTCGATTGACCTGACTTTCCCGGAGACAGGCTGGTATCTGATTGTACCGGAGCGTGACGGCGAGATCGGCGGCTTCTGGCTGGAGATGAGCGCCATCGCGCCAATGCTGCCCACGGTGGCCTCCGCCAATGAGCAGGCCGGCCTCTATGGTGAGACGCCGACGCTGGAAGGCAAGCGCGTGCAGGTATTGACTTCCTCGTATATCCCCTTCCGCGGGCTGGCAACGCTGCAAGATTTCATCAAGCTTTACCTGGGGCCGTTCTCCGACAGGCTGAAAGATTTCACACTGGTAGCCATACTGGCAACAGCCGCCGGCTATCTGCTGGTGGTGGGAGCGCAGGCGCTGGGCAAGGAACGCTGGGATGAATCGTGGCAGGCCCAGGGACGGCGGGCCATGATCATCCTGTGGCTGATTTCCCCCGTGGTTTTCTTCCTGCTCTTGCACGGCGTGGGCACTGAGGGATCGCTGCAGGCCATTGAGTTTGAGCGCTGGGGCGGGCTGCTGCTGACCATGGTGCTGACGGTAGTCGGTATTGTCGTCGCCTTTCCCATCGGCGTGCTGCTGGCCCTGGGACGCCGCAGCGAACTGCCTGTTGTGCGTGTCTTCTCCACGCTGAGCATCGAGCTTGTGCGCGGTGTGCCGCTGGTCACCATCCTGTTTGCAGCCTCTATTCTGGTGCCGCTGGTGGATCCCAGTCTATCCGGCGTGGATAACGTGATCCGGGCCATGGTCGGTATGACGTTTTTCAGCGCGGCCTATCTGGCGGAGATCGTGCGCGGCGGGCTGCAGGCCATTCCCAGCGGCCAGACGGAAGCCGCTAAAGCCCTGGGCATGTCCGGCTGGCAGATCACGCTGCTGATCGTTCTGCCGCAGGCACTGCGTGCGGTGATCCCGGCGATCATGGGCCAGTTTGTGAGCCTGTTCAAGGATACGTCGCTGGTGCTGATCATCGGTCTGCTCGACCTGCTGGGCATCGCCCGGTCGGTGATCAATCAGGCCGAGTACATCGGCCTGCAGCGGGAGACGCTGGTCTTCATTTCCGTCATCTACTTCGTGTTGAGTTATCTGATGTCGTGGGGCAGCCGCCGTATCGAACAAACCGGCAGCGGCGCGGTGCGACGTGCATAGGAAACTCGTGATGCTGAATCTGAAATCTGTACGCAGCAGGCCGTCTGTACACACGCTGTACCGTCACTCCGACGCTCTGGCCGCTAGCTTTGGGGAGTACGTCCGATGACAAATGCACTGACTGAGCAAGAGACCTTTGAGGACGAACCGATTATCATCTGCAACAAGGTCAATAAATGGTTCGGGGATTTTCACGTCCTCAAAGACATTACGGTGAATGTCTACCCGCAGGAGGTGGTCGTGATCATTGGCCCCTCAGGATCGGGTAAATCCACCTTTATCCGCTGCATCAACCGCCTGGAAGAGCACCAGGAAGGCCAGATCATCGTGGACGGCATGGAGCTGGGCCATGATGTGCGCAACATCGCCGCCATCCGCCGCGAGATCGGCATGGTCTTCCAGCAGTTCAATCTCTTCCCGCACCTGACGGTGATGGAAAACATCACGCTGGCCCAGCGCTGGGTGCGCCGCCGTCCAAAAGATGAAGCCGAGAATCGTGCCATGCAATTGCTGGAGCGGGTCGGCATCCCGGAGCAGGCTTACAAGTATCCGGGCCAGCTTTCCGGCGGGCAGCAGCAGCGCGTGGCGATAGCCCGTGCCCTGGCGATGGACCCCAAGATCATGCTCTTTGACGAACCGACCAGTGCGCTTGACCCGGAAATGATCAAGGAAGTGCTGGACGTGATGAAAGAACTGGCGCTCAGCGGCATGACCATGCTTGTGGTCACCCACGAAATGGGCTTTGCCAAAGAAGTAGCCGACCGTGTCCTGTTCTTTGACGCGGGGCGCATTGTTGAAGCGGGAACGCCGGAGCACTTCTTCGAGAATCCGCAGCACGAGCGTACCAAGCTCTTCCTCAGCCAGATTCTCTGACGCCGCCTCTCAAATCAACCAGCGGATTCAAAAGCCGGGCCTGCCGTCACACAGGCCTGGCTTTTTCTGTCCCTCATGCCGCTGCCGCTTTTGTCTGTAGATTGTTTGAAACTGTCAATGGTAGGGCCGGTCGGTACCACCGTACTATAACTCTGCAGCGGCGCTTGCTTTAGGATTCTTTATGAATTCTTTATATTTTGTTCTATATCGCTTAAGCCTATTAACTGCACTCTACGGAGCATATGATGAGCGATCACAAGGACCCACGGCCAGAATCAGAGCGTAAACGCCACACCGAGACCCGTCTGCTGAAGCATCAGACCGGCCCCTTTGCCAGGCCGCGGCAAACCGGCCCGCTGGATGTCGGGCTGGGCGCGCCGTGGGTGATGGAACTGCTCATCAATGGTGCGCCGATCATGCTGCACCTGGAAGACAGCAGGCGGCTCGTCATAGGCCGCGCCGACACACAGGCCGCAGTCAACCCCGACCTCGATCTTACGCCCTACGGTGGGCTGGAAAAAGGCGTTTCCCGCCGCCATGCGGCCATCATCGCCAGGAAAGACCGGCTGGTCATCCTCGATCTCAACAGCACCAACGGCACCTTTGTCAACGAACAGCGACTGCGTCCCATGCAGCCCTACCGGCTGCGTCACGGCGACGAGATCCGCCTCGGTGAGGTACGCATCGCCGTCCGGCTGGCCATCACTCCCCTGCATGACAGCGCCTTTCAGGAGCAGCCCTGGGTGCGCCTGCAGGACACGCCCGATGTCGGTGCAGGGCAGCGCGTGCTGATTGTGGAATCAAACGCAGACGTGGCAGAAGCGCTGTACCGAATCCTGACAAAAGCCGGTTTTTCCGTGCAGATCGTGCGGGATATTTCCGGGGCGTTCTATGCCGTCACCCGCCGCATGCCGGATGCCATTGTGCTCAATCTGGCACCGAATGACGTCAACGGCCTGGAACTGTGCCGCTACGTGCGGCGCGTGAGCGATGCGCCGATCCTCATCATCAGCGAGGACACCGAAAAAGACCGCATCCAGGAAGTCCTGAATGCGGGGGTGGACGTTTTCCTCGGCAGTCCGGTCGGGGTCAACGAGCTGGTTCGCGTGATTTCCTCAGTGACGCGCAGCAGTCTGGTATCCAACAATTACTGAGAGTCCGGGCGATCCTCACCCCCTTCGCGCAGGCCGAGCAGCCGCCCGGCCTGCCGCAGTACGGCTCCACCGACCACCAGCGCCAGCCCCAGAATCAGGGTGAGCACCAGACTCACGCTGCCCCACGGTGATCCGGCAGCGTCGG
>JALSTC010000292.1 GCA_026983935.1 Ardenticatenia bacterium | reverse complement strand
CGAGGGACTCTGCGTCGTCGCCGGTGTCACGGTATCGGCTGGCGGGGTACAGTGTATATGCCGCAGAAGCAGGCGAACCCCATGCTGGTTAAAAGCCGCTGGTGAGCACCTGCCATGCTGGCGTACAATAGCGGCACAAAAATGAGCAGGACGGGCAATCATGGCTGATATTACAAGTACTCACAATGAGCGTGTCAAACTGGCGCATATGCTGCAAACGCAGGTGAAAGTCCGCCGCCGCGAAAAGAAGATCGTGCTGGAAGGCGTGCGTTTGCTGGATGACGCTCTGAAGCGCGGCCTGCTGCCGGAATTTGTTTTCTACCTCAGCGGCGACGTCACGATCGAGCGCCGGATGTACAGACTTTTCCGGCACCTGGACAGGCTGGGTATTCCCTGCTTTGCCGTGACCGAGGCCGTGATGAAGCGTGCCTCGGCTGTCGAATCGCCGCCGGGTATTCTGGGTATTTTCCCGCTGCCGGAGCTGCCTGTGCCGGAGACGCCAAGCCTTGTGCTGGTGCTGGATGGGATGAGCAATCCCGGCAACCTGGGCAGCGCCCTGCGAACGGCTGCGGCTGCCGGGGTGGACCTGGTGCTGCTGCCAAACACCGTGGACCCCTACAACCCCAAGGCACTGCGCGGCGGAATGGGCGCGCATTTTCGCGTGCCGATCCGCCGCATGTCGTGGCCGGATATTGCCCTGACATACGGTCATTTGCTGACCTACCTGGCCGATGCCGGAGGGGACACGCCCTATTATGCTGTGGACTGGCTGCGCCCCTCAATGATCATCATCGGCAGCGAGGCTCACGGCCCGCGTGCCCGCGCCCGCCAGATTGCGGGCACCACGATCAGCATCCCCATGGCTTCGGAAGCCGAATCGTTGAACGCGGCGGTGGCGGCGGGTATTATTTTGTATGAGGTGCGTCGGCAGCGCACGCTCTCTTCCCAGGAAAGCGCATCATCATGAAAATCCGCTCGATCACGGCGTTTGTCAATCTGACCCTGACGGAGCCGGAGCTGGCGCTGGCGCAGGCAGCGAACTTTCTTCACAGTGCCGCCCCGCGTTTTGAGGGGGCCGGGCTGGAGGTGCAGACGTGCCGTGTAGCCAGCCAGCCGTTCCCGCGCATTCTTGCGCCTACGGGGCCGGGGCTGGCCGTGGCGTACGCCCAGCGTGTGCAGGATATTGCCCGCAGTTATGGTATTGACTACGTTGCGCTGGGCCCCGTCCATGCTGAGGATGACCCGGACTTTGTGGACGCCATCCCTGATATCATCGCGGCAACCGAGTCGTTGTTCTGTTCGATCAGCATCGCCGATCCCGGTCGGGGCATTGATCTGGCCCTCGTACGGCAGGCGGCAGATGTGATCCGGCGGGTCAGTACGCTGACCGATGACGGTCTGAGTAACCTCTTTCTTGCAGCGACGGCCAACTGCCCGCCCGGTGCACCGTTCTTCCCGGTGGCCTACCACGAATTAGGCGAGCCAATGCATTTTGCGCTGGCGATGCAGGCCGCCGATCTGGCCGTCGAGGCATTCACCGGCGCGTCGGATGTGACCGATGCGCAGGAGCGGCTGGCACAGCGGATCACGGCGGCAGCCGCCGAACTGACCACGCTGGCCGAGTCGCTGGCTGAAGAGTTTGACATCCATTTCAGCGGGATTGATTTTTCGCTCGCGCCATTTCCAGAGGAAGCATCCAGCCTGGGCGGTGCAATGGAGCGGCTGGGTGTGACGCTTGGCGGGAGTGGTGCGCCGGCGGCGGCTTCGGTGATCATGAGTGCCATGGACGCGGCGCAGTTCCGGCGGGCCGGATTCAACGGCCTGATGCTGCCCGTGCTGGAAGACAGCGTGCTGGCAGCGCGGGCCGGGGAAGGGCAGCTAAACGTGACCGATCTGCTGCTGTACAGCGCCATTTGTGGCACGGGGCTGGATACCCTCCCACTGCCGGGTGATATCTCTCCGGAGGCGCTGGCAGGAATTTTGCTTGATGTGGCGGCGCTGGCGCTCCGGCTGGATAAACCGCTCACGGCGCGGTTGATGCCGCTGCCGGGCAAGATGGCTGGCGATGACACCGGTTTGGAGAGCTTCGCCTATTTTGCTCCGGGGCGGGTGATGGCGGCACCTGGGGGGCTGGCCAGCGGCGGCCTGCTGGGGGGGGAGAGCGTGTTCCGCGTGCGTGCCCGTGCGCCGCGGCCCCCTGAAATAATGTGAGTGCCTGCTGTGCGGGTGCGGGCAGTGCGGCATGGCCGTGGTCAGTTTGTTGTATACTGAAAACATACAGATGGACAGCCCCGACCATTGGGTGCAGGCGGGAAGGGGGGACGATCGTCACAAGCCCCCGCCTTCAGGCGTGGGGAGTGTCACTATGCCGATCATTGAGTCGTCGGGAGGCAAAAAATGCTTTGCAATGCCTGCGGAGTGGCTTATACTTGGCAGCCAGTAGAGAGTGTGACCATGATCGCCAAGCTGCACGTTCATCATTTCACCACTGACCGGAGTTGACCCGATTCTTGCGCATGGGAGATTATCGAGCGCAGACGCGGGTCTGCGCTTTTTGTTTGTCGGGAAGGAGAAGCCTTAATGACCCTGATCAAGCCGCGCCAGCCCAAGGGTATGCGTGATTTCCTGCCGGATGACCTGCTCAAGCGGCAGTATGTCTTTGACACGGTGATAGACATCTTTGAGACTTTTGGCTTTGAGCCGCTGCAGACCCCGGCACTGGAGCTGCGCCAGACTTTGCATGGCAACCTGGGGGAAGAAGCGGAGAAGCAGATCTTCTATGCACAGCATCCCCTGGGCAAAGAAGAACTGGCGCTGCGCTATGACCTGACCGTGCCGCTGGCCCGTGTGGTGGCGCAGTACGAAGGGCAGATTACGATGCCGTTCAAGCGCTATCACATTGCCCCGGTGTGGCGTTCCGAACGGCCCCAGCGTGGACGCTACCGCGAATTCTACCAGTGTGATGCCGACATCGTGGGCGTTGCCAGCATGGCCGCCGACGCCGAGATCATCAGCCTGGTCAATATGGCGCTGCAGCGGTTGGGCTTCCGCGAGTTTGAAGTCCGCATCAATAACCGCAAGATTCTGACGGGCATCGGGGAATACGTCGGTGTTCCGGAGGAACTGCGCGGCTCTTTATACCGCAGCATTGACAAGCTGGACAAGATCGGCCTGGATGGTGTGCGGGAAGAACTGATGCAGCACCGCCTTTCGCAGGAAGTAGTAGACCGGATGATGGCGCTGCTTCAGATTCGCACTGGCGGCGGCGTGGCAAACCTGGGCCATTTGCGGGAGGAGCTGGCAGGAGTGGCCGTCGCCGAGGAAGGCATCCGCGAACTGGAAGAGATGGCCCG